>JBEKZN010000299.1:0-3188 GCA_049509815.1 Opitutales bacterium | reverse complement strand
CCCATGGACGGAGCGGCCCAACCGATCATCACTGTCCGCGACCTGCGGAAGAGTTTTGGCGAGACGCCGATCCTGAAAGGGGTGAGTTTGCTGATCGAGGAAGGGGATCTGGTGTCGTTGATCGGGCCGTCGGGGTGCGGGAAGACGACGCTGCTGCGGTGCCTGAACTGCCTGGAAACGCTGGATTCGGGTTCGATTGAAGTGGCGGGGACGGCGCTGACGCGGGCGGACGGGGCGCCGCTGGACGCGCATTTCGAGGCGCTGGCGCATGCGCTGCGGCAGCGGGTGGGGATGGTTTTCCAGAGTTTCAATTTGTTCGCACACCGGACGGTGCTGGAAAACACGATGATGGCACCGATGGTGGTGAAGGGAACACCGCGGACCGAGGCGGAAGCGACGGCGGTGAAGTTTCTGGAAAAGGTCGGGCTGGGGGCGAATTTTTGGGAGCGGTATCCGGCGCAGCTTTCGGGCGGGCAGCAGCAGCGGGCGGGGATTGCGCGGGCGCTGGCGATGAACCCGAAGGTGATGCTGTACGACGAGCCGACGAGCGCGCTGGACCCGGAGATGGTGGACGAAGTGCTGGCGGTGATGAAGCAGCTCGACGAGGAAGGCATGACGCAGGTGGTGGTGACGCATGAGATGCGGTTCGCGCGGGACGCATCGAACTACATCGTGTTCATGGAAAAGGGCGAAGTGGTGGAGATTTCCGACGAGGACGAGATTTTCCAAAACCCGAAGGACGAGCGCACGCGGCGGTTTCTGCGGCGCTTCATGTGACATGCACCGACACCGACATAGGCGGATGATCGCGCTGGGCGCGGGGCTGCTGCTGTGGGCGGCGGGCTTGCGCGCGCAGGAGGCGCCGGAAGGCAATGAGACGGCAACGCCCATTGCGGTGACCGAGCAAGGACGGGCGCTGGCCGCAAAGGCGTTTCCGGACGGAAAATTAATCTGGGCGGCGGACACGAACAGCAACGCGCCATTTGCGTTCGACGATCCGGCACAACCGGGACGGATGATTGGCTTCGAGTATGAGATCATCAACGGCGTGGCGGAGGCGCTCGGGGTGACGGCGAAATTGAAGAAGGTGAGCTGGGACGGGCTGATTCCCGGACTGCAGCGGGGCGGCGGGTACAATTGCGTGATCAATGGAATCGAGGTCACGCCGGAGCGGGCGCAGTCAGTGGATTTTTCGGTGCCGTATTATTACACGTTCGAGCAGTTGGTGACGCGGACGGGGCAGCCGGAGGTTACGCAGTTGACGCAGTTGCGCGGCAAGTCGGTGGGCACGCTGAGCCAGACGGGCGCGCTGGACATGCTGGAGGCGGCGGGCGGGATCGACGTGAAGACGTACGACGAGGAGATCAATGCGTACAACGACTGCGCGCAGGGGCGCATCTACGCGGTGCTGCTCGATTACCCGCTGGCGATGTATTACGCGAAGCCGAACCCGAGCCTGATGTTCAACGGGCCGCCGTTCGGGCACCTGACCTACGGGATTGCGATGAAAAAGGGAGACACGGCGACGGTGGCGGCGATCAACTACGGGTTGACGCAGTTGATGACGAGCGGGCAGATGCGGGTGATTTTGTCGCGGTGGAATTTGTGGACGGAGACGATGGCGGACGACTTGCGCCAGCCGGAGGAGCCGGCGGGGCCGCCGGTGATGTACGAGGCGTACTTGCAGGCGACAAGCCAGGGGCCGAGTTTGAGCGAGCGGTTCGCGCGGCTGTGGGCGTGGCGGAACACGCTGGCGCTGGCGGCGTTCAACACGGTGACGATTTCCATGCTTTCGATGCTGCTGGCGGTGGCGGTGGGATTTGGCCTGGCGGTGCTGCGGGTGTTTGCACCGAAGCCGCTGCAATTCCTTTCGATTGTCTATATTGAAGTGGTGCGCGGGACGCCGCTGCTGATCCAGATGCTGTTCATTTATTTCGGGCTGCCGAACATCGGGATCCGGCTGGATCCGTGGACGGCGGGGATATTGGCGCTGGGGTTGAACTACGCGGCGTACGAGGCGGAGAATTACCGGGCGGGGCTGCTGTCGGTGCCGAAGGGGCAGATGGAGGCGGCACGAGCGCTGGGGATGACGCGGCGGCAGGCGCTGCGGCATGTGGTGATTCCGCAGGCGTTCCGGCTGGTGCTGCCACCGGTGACGAACGATTTCATTTCGCTGCTGAAGGATTCGTCGCTGGTGACGATGATTTCGATCATGGACTTGACGAACGTGTACCAGCGGATGGCGACGACGTATTACGATTATTTCGGGACGGGGCTGGCGGTGGCGGTGATTTATTTGCTGATCGGGCTGCCGTTTGTGCGGCTGGCGCGGTGGACGGAGCAGCGGCTGGCGGTGGACAACCGGCCGAAGGGGCAGCGGCCGGGGCTGACGCCGGTGGTGTTCAAGGGACAGGGAGCGAAGCCGGCGTTGAGCGCGCCGGCGTGATCAGTAGAGGTGGATGAAGAGGCCGGAGCGGAGCTTGGGTTCAAACCAGGTGCTTTTGGGGGGCATGATCTGGCCGGCGTCGGCGATTTCCATGAGCTGGTTGAGGGTGACGCCGAACATGGAGAAGGCGAGGGCGGCGGCGCCGGAGTCCACGAGCTTGACGAGTTCGTTGGTGCCGCGGATGCCGCCGATGAAGTCGATGCGGTCGCTGGTGCGGGGGTCGGCGATGCCGAGGAGAGGGGCGAGGACGCGGTCCTGGAGGATGCTGGCGTCGAGGCGGGCGATGGGGTCGCCGCCGGTGGGGAGGTCAAAGGTAAGGCCGTACCATTCTTTGTTCACGTAGAGGGAGATGTGGCCGGGTTGGGTGGGCGAGGGGGGTGCGTAGGCGGTGAGGTGACAGAGAGGGCGGAGTTTTTCGAGGAACTGCTCGGGGGTGAGGCCGTTGAGGTCCTTGACGACACGGTTGTAGGGGAGAATGCGGAGGGAGGAGGCGGGAAAGATGCAGGCGGGGAACCAGTTGTAGGCTTCGCGGCCGGTGTGGCCGGGGTTGGCGGCGCGAAAGGCCTGGGCGGCGCGGTAGGCGCTGGCGGCGCGGTGGTGGCCGTCGGCGATGTAGGTGGCGGGGACTTGGGCGAAGGCGGAGACGATGGCGGCAGCGGCGGGGCCAGTGAGGCGGCGGGCGAGGTGGCGGACGGAGTGTTCGTCGATGAAGTCGTAGAGGGGCGGGGAAGAGTTGGCGAGG
>JBEKZN010000298.1:0-3192 GCA_049509815.1 Opitutales bacterium | reverse complement strand
ACCTCGCCTACTTCGGCACCGACGATCCCGATTACTACGGCATCAAAGCCCAGCGCCTCCCCTGTTACCCCGCCTGGCAGGATCCCGCTCTCGGCTCCCTGAAGCCCGGCATCTACGCCATCAGCGCCACCCTCTTCCAAAGCATTTACACCAACACCGAAGGCCCCTGGAATAAAACTTACGAAGCTGATTACCAAAACTGCCTCAAAAACCTCCGCGTTTACCTCGCCACCAAAAACGACCCCGTCCGCCGCGCCCAATTGCTGCAACGCTACCCCACCCGCCTCTGGGTCGTCGCCTCCCAGGACTTTGTCAACCTCCGCTTTGGTCGCCTCTGCGCCTGGCTCCGCCACAACCGCGAACCCACCGACAACGTCAACCACTCCATCCTCATCTGGAATCTCAGCGCGGCCGACATCCGCGCCGCCCTCGGCGGCCCTCCCGCCGAACTCAACGACGCCCCCATCTGGAGCCATAGCCAAAACTCCCCCATCAAAACCGCCCAAAGCTGACCCCTGCTTAACCAACACTCTCGCCGCCCTGCAGCTTCATCCACCCCTCCAATTCCCGCAACCTCGCCTGCGCGGTTACCGTCGCCTGCATCGAGGCTTCCAGCAACTCCGCCGCCTGACTCAGTCCCAGAATATACGCCAAAGTCCGCGCGCATTCATAGCATCCCGCCTGGTAGTCCAGCGCCTTCAACGCCGCCGCCATCAGGCTGTCGTCCCGCTCCCACCCCGGCTGGTTCTCGGCGATCACCTCCCGAATCCCGAACACCATCGCCTCCATCGTCAGGCAACGCCGGTCCGTCGCCGCCACGTCCAGCAACTCCCCCAGCTCGTCCAACCGCTGCCCCTGGTCCTTCGCTTCTTGCTCCAGATCTTCAAAAATCTGCCTCACGTTGCGGGCCGACGCCGCCGTCTCCATTTTCGGCAGCATCCGCATCATCATGATCTCTGTGCTCCGCAAATTCAGCAACTCCTCCGCCAGCGCCGCCCGCACCATCCTCAACCACCGCGCCGTCGGCACCCGCTCCGCATTCTTGCTCTTTGCAAACCCTTCCATCTCCGCCGCCAGCGCCGCAAACACCGGCTTCATCCACTCCTCCTCATAAATGCTCTTCAACCCGCTCGCCGTCACCCGGGTCGCCCGAAATAGCGCCGCGCTCTCGCATCCGTCCACGCGCCCCCGCGCCTGCCCGCCATTCGCCACGCTCCCGGCATTATAATTGGGTCTGATCATGGGCCAGGGGCGTTTAAAGTGGGGAAACCTCGTCGCAAAAATCCGACCGCGACCCGTTGTAGGGTGTGACTCTATTCTATCCGCAATAGTTCCGATTTTCTCTCCCGTTAACCAATTTTACCAAACCTTTATGGAATGAACTCACCGGCGGGGTTTTTACCTTTCACAAATAAGGGATTATTTGCGCCACCCCGCTCCTCTTGCCTCTGCGTGTAATCTATCTGTCCGCTGCCCGCGCCACACTCGCCGACGCAGCCTGCGTCGCTTGGCCAATTCCACAGCCAAGCTGCTTCTCCACTCGCGCACCTCCCGCCTTGGGCAATCCCGGTTCGGCCCGCCTCTTGCTTCTCTCCGGTGCCGGCTCCCGCCCGGCTTTTCCCTCCGGCTCGAAAATCATCCTTTGCCCTTTGACTCCCGCCGACGCGCCTCAATAATTGTCCTAACGTAAACAGCTTTTCCAACCCATCATGAAAACCTCCCTCTTCCTCCCTCGCCTGCGATCTGCCCGCGGCGTCTGCTTCCTCGCCGCCATCCTCCTCGGCCTGCTCCCCTATGCCGGAGTGGCGCAACTCTTCCTGCCCAACGGCACCACCATCGGCACTTACAACCCCAACACCGGCGCCCCCGTCAACGCCACCCTCATCACCGTCCCCGACGGCGGCCAGCCCTCCGGCGTCGCCGTCTCCGGCTCCAGCCTCTACCTCATCGACACCAGCTCCGCTTCCGTCAGCGTTTACAACGCCATCACCGGAGCCCTCGTTAACTCCTCCCTGATGTCCGGTATTCTCTTCCCCTCCAACATCGTGGTCAGCGGCGGCAACCTCTACGTTTCCAACGGCATCGTCGGCACTTCGATCGGCCTTTACACCACCGCCGGCGTCGCTATCAATCCCATCCTCATCACCCGCCTGCCCGCCGCCTCCTCCTTCACCGTCTCCGGCTCCAGCCTCTACGTCAGCGACTTCAACAACGGCACCATCAGCGAGTACGACTCCGGCACCGGCGCCCTCATCAACGCCACCCTCGTCTCCGGCCTCGATTCCCCCAACGGCCTCGCTGTCGCCAACGGCGAGCTCTTCGTCGCCAACTTCGGCAACAACACCATCGGCTGCTACAACGCCACCACCGGCGCCGCCATCAACGCCACCCTCATCTCCGGCCTCGCCGAACCTTCCGCCCTCGCCATCGCCAACGGACAGCTCTTCGTCAGCAGCTTTCTCGGCAATGTCGGCTCCTACGACCCCGCCACCGGCGCCGCGATTAACGCCGACCTCGTCTCCGGCCTGACCGGCTCCTTCTTCCTCGCCGTCTCCCCCGTCGGCGAACCCATCTTTGCCATCCAACCCGCCAACACCACCGTCACCCTCGGCCAGCCCGTCACCTTCACCTCCGAAGCCGTTGGTTCCCCTGCACCCACCTCCCAGTGGCAAATCTCCACCGACTCCGGCGTCACCTGGACCAACCTCACCGACAACGCCACCTACTCCGGCTCCGCGACCGCCAACCTCACCATCACCACCACCTCCGCCGGCCAGCTCGGCGACCAATTCCGCGTCCTCGCCACCAACTCCGCCGACACCGCCGCCAGTTTCCCCGCCACCCTCGGCCTCAACTTCCCGCCCACCATCACCAGCATCCCCGGCAACACCTTCGTCACCCGCGGCACCATCGTCACCTTCACCGCCGGCGTCTCCGGCACGCCCCCTTTCAGCTACCAATGGCAGCTCAACGGCCGCAATATCCGCCTCGCCAACGGCGCCAGCTACACCACCCCGAAGAACCTCGGCTCCACCCCCAACACCTACGACGTCATCGTCACCAACCCCTACGGCAGCGTCACCAGCCAGTCCTTCATCTTCCAATCCCTCATCGCCCCCGTCATCAACAAACAACCCCTCCCCACCACCGCCCGTTCCGGCGGCACCGCCACCTTCGTCGTCACCGCCAGCG
>JBEKZN010000297.1:0-3193 GCA_049509815.1 Opitutales bacterium | reverse complement strand
AAGTGAGTCAGAGCCCGCAGGGCCGGCCCGCTTGCTTTTTTCGGATTTCTGGGCCAAGTTGCGCGCTTCAACCTATCACCTTCCTATGTCCAAACTCGTTGCCCCTGATTTGACCAAGCGCGCTCCGCGCAGCCCGCGCGTCCGCCTTGGCGGTTACGTCATTTTACCGCGCATGCTCGACAAGGGCCGCGCCACCATCGCCGGCCAGAACGGTGAATACCACTTCAACTGCCCGCTCGACCAGCGCTTCCTTGAGTTTGCCGGCATCGACGCCGAGAAACTGAAAAGCGAGCTGGCCAAGGGCAAAGGCGACGGTGAAATCCTCGAATGGGTCAAGCAGCACGCCAAGGCCAAGCACGGGTTGCTCGAGATCGTCCAGTGGTCCATTTTCCAGGAGCAGCGTTCGCCGTCGGATGTCGAGTCGCGCGAATACTTTCATAAACTGCACACCGCGGTTGCGCCCAAGCGGGATGATGTGGCGACTTGGTTCGACGTGCTGGACATCGACGACTTTGTGACGTTCGGCGGTGTCGCGTAAGATCATAAGCGGGAATTTGCTTTTCCTCGGGCGGTGAGGGCGGATAGTTTCTTCCTTCCATGCCCGCGACCCCCGGCGATACTCCCGCATCCTCCCCCAGCAACCCCCCGGCCGACCCGCTGGAACCGGCGCCGCATCCGCCCCCGCGGCGCGTGGCCAGGTTCCTAACGACATTGTTCGCGCCGTTGGTGCGTCTGATTTACCGCATGGATCTGGCCGGCCTCGAGCATGTGCCGCGCGAGGGCGGCTTCGTGCTCACGGCCAATCACCTGTCCTACGTGGACGTGGTGTTGCTGTGTGTCGCGAGCCCGCGGCCGTTGCGGGTGGTGGCGTGGGGCGGATTTCAGCGCTACGCAATTTTCCGCGCAATCTTCCGGATCTTCGGCTGTCTGCCGGTGACTCCGGACAACGCGCGGGCGTCGCTGCGCGAGGCGGTGCACGCGCTGCAAGCCGGGGAGGCGGTGCTGATTTTTCCCGAGGGGCACATCTCGCGCACGGGCGAGATGCAGGAGTTCGAGGGCGGTTTCGCGCTGCTGGCGCGTCGCGCCGGCGTGCCGGTGGTGCCGGCTTGCCTCGGCGGGCTATGGGGATCGATTTTCAGTTACGAAAAAGGGCGGTTTTTTTGGAAATGGCCGCGGCAAATTCCGTATCCGGTGAGCATCCGGTTCGGGGCCGCGCTAAAACCCGAGGAGGCCGGCGAGGAAAAATTGCGCGAGGCGGTGCTCGCGCTGGCGGCGCCATCTTTTTCCACCGTGTCGCCTCCGGTTCCGGCGGTCGTCGCGGTCCGGAAGCCAGGCGAACCGTTGATCGATTTCGGCGAAGCGGCCTTCCGCACGGGTCCGGAACTGGCGGGGCATTTGGGCGAAGCCCTCGTGCATGCGCTCAAGCGGCAGACCGGCCGCGAAGTGGTGGTGGATCGCACCAGTGGACGCCTGTCAATGGACGGCGCAAAATTGCTTGCCGTGTCGCTGGCGCTGGCGGCCAAACTGCGCCGCGCGGTCCCGGAGCCGCGGGTGGGCATCGTGCTGCCGCCGGGCCTGGGCGGGGTCATTGCGAATCTCGCGGTGGTTTTTTCCGGCAAGACCCCGGTGAATTTGAATTTCACGATTGGCAAGACGGCGCTGGAGGCGTCCATCCGCAAGGCGGGGGTGCGCACGACGCTCAGCGCGGACTTGTTCCGAAAAAAGCTGGCGGAACGATTGCCGGATTTGCCGTGGTCCGAACAGGTTTGGGATTTGCGTGAGGAAATAAAATCACTTTCGGGCGTGCGGCTTGCGTTCGGGTGGCTGGCGGCCAAGCTGCTGCCCGCGGGCTGGCTGGTGCGCTGGGCGCGAGTGCCGCGCGCGGGAGGCGACACGGAGGCGGCGCTGCTCTTCACCAGCGGGAGTTCGGGCGAACCGAAGGGCGTGGTGCTGACCCACCGGAATATTTTGGGCAACTGTGCGCAGATCGACGCGAGCGGCATCCTGCCCGAAAAGGAAACGCTGCTGGCAAACTTGCCGATCTTCCACAGCTTCGGGTTCACGATCACGTTGTGGTTCGCCCTGTTGCGCGGGGTGCGGCTGGTGACGCTGCCGTCGCCGCTTGAAACGCAGCGCAGCGCGGAGGCCATCGAGGAGGAGCGCGTGACGGCGATGGTGGGCACGCCGACGTTTTTCCGTCCATTTTTGAAGCGCGTGCAGCCGGAGCAACTGGCGAGCTTGAAATACGCAATAGCGGGCGCGGAAAAAACCCCGGCGGAATTTCGCCAAGCGTGGGAGGCGCGCTTCGGGGCGAATTATTTTGAAGGCTACGGGTTGACGGAGACCTCGCCCGTGGTGGCGGTGAATCTGCGCTCGCACACGGCGGGGGCGAGCGGGGCGACGGTTCCGGGCAAGCGCGAGGGCTCGGTGGGGCGGCTGTTCCCGGGCATGGCGGCGCGGGTCGTGGATGCGGATACGGATGTGGATCTGGGATTCAACGAGGCGGGTGTGTTGTGGCTGCGCGGGGTGAATGTTTTTCCCGGCTACCTGGACCAGCCGGAGGCGACGGCTGCGGCGTTGCGCGATGGATGGTTTGTGACGGGAGATTTGGCGCGGCTGGACGAGGAGGGATTCATTCGCATCGAGGGGCGGCTGTCGCGGTTTTCCAAAATCGGCGGCGAGATGGTGCCGCACGGGACGGTGGAGGCGGCCATCATGACTGCGTACAACTGGCAGGCGCAGGACCGTCCGGTGATTGCCGTGGCGGCCCGGCCCGACGCCGCCAAGGGCGAGGCGCTGGTGCTGCTGACGACCACGGAAATCGCAGCCGACGAACTGCGCGACAAACTCGGCGCCGCCGGGCTGTCGAACCTGTGGATTCCCCGCGTCATCAAACGCGTGGAGGCGATTCCCGTACTGGCCTCGGGCAAATTGGATTTGCGCAAGCTGAAGGAGCTGGCAGCGGAGTAAACTGGTCTAAGCCGCTCAACCGAATTATTTTTCGCGAGTCAATTGAACCGGTAAATGATCGCGATGCCGGCGAGGATGAGGAGGCCGCCGAGAGCCGTGGCCCACGATAATTGAACATCGCGAAACAGCAGCCAGGCGAAGAGCGCGACAAAGAACGGGTACGAAATTTCGATGAGGGACGCGAGGGTGGCGTTTTTATGCTGGATGGCGAGCAGACTGAGGA
>JBEKZN010000296.1:0-3945 GCA_049509815.1 Opitutales bacterium | reverse complement strand
CATCTGCCTCTACGAACTCACCCGCCGCCTGCGCGACCCCCGCGCCAACCTCCCCTGGCCCCTGCCGCCCGACGAAAAAAACGCCCTCTACGCCGACTGGCTCCGCCGCGACGTTCCCGGCGCCGACGAACTCCTCGCCCGCTGGTCTCAAAGTCCATGACTCCGCAACTTTATCTCCTCGCTGCTGAAAAACATCCTGGCCATTCATTGTTTTCGATGTCCCGATGGAAGAATGGGGTAAGTTTTTGACATCCATTTTACCTTCTAACCGCTGCATCTGCTGAAAAATAGTTTAGATTAGCAGCATGCTTCGGTACACCTTGATCTTCCTCCTCGTCGCCATCATCGCGGGAGCCCTCGGCTTCTATGGCGTAGCCGGTCTGGCTGCCGGCATCGCCAAGGCCCTCTTTCTCATCTTCATTGTCCTCTTCCTCATCTCCCTCTTTGCTGGCCGCCGCTCTTCCCTCTAGTCCGACCTCCGTCAAAAAAGTCACCCCTTTGTCTCGCCCCGCGCGTCGCACGCTCGAATGGAGAAATCATAAACGCGCCAGGTATCCACCCCCGACAAAGCCCCCGGATAGAACGTTGCCGCCGTCACCTGCCGCGGGTTGATCAGCGCGACTCCTCCCTCCAGCCGGTTGAACGGCAGTTTAGGAATTTTGAAAAAATCCTGCAAGAACCGGTGCTGCTCCACTTCGCGCGGCGTCTGCAATTCGTAGTGCACGCGCACCGCCCGGCCCCTCCCGCCCACGCGACATCAACACCAGCACTACCTGCGCCTTCTGCCACGTCTCCGCGGATAACTCCTGGGCCGAAAACAAGTACAGTGCGGGATCAAACGTCACCGCATCCAGCGCCTCCCCGCTCAGCAGGTCAATCTGCACCATCGCCTCCGGTCGCACAATCGCCAGCCGATGGCTCGCCGCCAGAATTAGCGACTCCCTCTCAAAAACCCGCCCATGCTGCGCCGTCTCCAGCACTCCGCGGATGACGTCCACCCCGATTAGCCGAAAACATACCTTCTCGCCCGTTTGCAAATGGACGATTCCCTCAAGCTCGGAAAGGTTGATCATGGGCCAGGGCCGCTCGGCCGGCGCCTTTATCGCGCCCCGCCCTTCCCGGCGTCGAGACCAAATCCCGGCACCGTTTCACATTCCCTTTTTACCGGATTTTCCCGAATGCGGTATAGTTCTAGCTAAATATGCCGAAATAGACTATATAAAGGAGCATCGCTCCTTTACCTAAACATCCAAGCACCATGTCCAAGCATTCGCCCACCTTCGCGCTTGTGGCCATCATCGCTGGCACGCTGATGTTTTGCGGTGTCACCGGCATCATCGGAATTATCACCAGCATAGTCTTCACGGTATTCGTGATTCTCTTCCTGATTTCCCTGCTCAGCCACTCCTACAAATCCACCGCCTCGCTCCGGATCACCCACCGTCCCTTTTCGCGCCGCTCCTAGCGCACATACGCCAGTCCCGCTGTCACCCGCTCCACCTCCGGCAGTCCCTCCAGCAGGTCCGCAATCGCATCCCACTTGCCGCTGATCAGCGCCTCGTGCGCCGAATCCGGCAAATGCGCGACAAATTCCCGCCCGCCGCACGTCACGCGCCGCTCGGCCACGTTCACCACCACCGGCTCCTGCGGATCGCGCTCGATCATCCCCGCCAGCTTTTCGATGTCCGCCTCCGGCAGCACCAGGCACGGCATCCCGAGCGTGATCGCGTTCCCGAAAAAGATTTCCGCGAAACTCTCCGCCAGCACCGCCCGTATCCCGAACCGGTACAGCGACTGCGGCGCGTGCTCGCGCGACGACCCACACCCGAAGTTCGACCCGCTCAACAGCACGCTCGCGCCCTGGTACAGCGGATCGTCCAGCGGGTGCAGCCGCCCCGCCGCCTTCGCCGCCGCCCGCTCGTCGTAAAACGCATACTGGCCCAGCCCCTCGAAGGTCAGGCACTTCAAGTACCGCGCCGGAATGATCCGGTCCGTGTCAATGTCGTCCCCCGGCACGAACACGCCGCGCCCGGTCACTTGTATGATTTTTGCGAGAGCCATTTTTGAATCTTCAATGTTGAATCTTAAATCTTAAATATTGAATATTGAATGTTCAATTCTTTGCCGCAAACACCTCGCGCGCGTCGCTCACCACGCCGGTCACTGCCGCGGCCGCCACCATCGCCGGGCTCATCAAAATCGTCCGGCCCGTCGCGCTGCCCTGCCGCCCCTTGAAGTTGCGGTTGCTCGAGCTCGCGCACAATTGGTCGCCAATCAGCTTGTCCGGATTCATCGCCAGGCACATCGAGCAGCCCGCCCCGCGCCATTCGAAGCCCGCCGCGCGGAACGTGTCCGCCAGGCCCATCTGCTCCGCCAGCAGGCTCACGCCCTGCGAGCCGGGCACCACGATCGCCTTCACCCCCGCCTTCACATGGTGGCCCTTCACCAGCCGCGCCACTTCCTGCAAGTCCGACAACCGCCCATTCGTGCAACTGCCCAAAAACACCACGTCCACCTTCGTGCCCTTGATCGGCGCGCCCGGCGTCAGTTTCATGTGCGCAAACGCCTCCCGCGCCGTCGCCCGGTCCTTCTCCGCCAAAGCCTCCGGCATCGGCAGTTTTTCGTCGATGAACACCGCCTGCCCGGGGTTGATGCCCCAGGTCACCGTCGGCGCGATGTCCGCTGCCCGGAAATTCACCACCTTGTCGTACTTGCAGCCGGGATCCGACGCGAAGCTCTTCCACCGCGCCACCGCTTTGTCCCATTCCGCCCCGCTCGGGCAGTACGGCCGGCCCTTTAAGTATGCATACGTCGTCGCGTCCGGATTCACATACCCGCACCGCGCCCCGCCTTCGATGGACATGTTGCACACCGTCATCCGCTCTTCCATCGTGAAACCGTCAAAAACCTCGCCGCCGTATTCGTAGGCAAACCCCAGCCCGCCTTCCACCCCGAGCTGGCGGATGATGTGCAAAATCACGTCCTTGGCGTACACCCCCGGACCCAGTTTGCCGTCCACATTGATCCGGCAAACCTTCATCTTGCTCAGCGCAATCGTCTGCGTCGCCAGCACATCGCGCACCTGGCTCGTCCCGATCCCGAACGCAATCGCCCCAAACGCCCCGTGCGTCGAGGTATGCGAATCCCCGCACGCAATCGTCGTGCCGGGCTGCGTGATGCCCTGCTCCGGCCCCACGATGTGCACGATCCCCTGCTTGCCGCTGTTCAGATCGAAGAACGTGATGCCGAACTCTTTGCAGTTCTTGCGCAACTCCTTGATCATCGCGTCCGCCAGCGGGTCCGAAAACGGCTCCGTCCGCTCATTCGTCGGCACGATATGGTCCACCGTCGCAAACGTCCGCCGCGCAAACGGCACCTTCAGCCCCAAATCCCGTATCATCCCAAACGCCTGCGGGCTCGTCACCTCGTGGATCAGGTGCGTCCCGATGAACAACTGCGTCTGCCCGTTGGGCAGCGTGCGAACGGCGTGGGCATCCCAGACTTTCTCGAACAAACTCTTGGCCATGGCGGCAGGTGGTTTAAGGAAAAGCCCCTTAAATTACCCACCTCATTTCCCGGGTCAAGTCTTTTGTCTCAATTTAGTCTCAAATAGCCGTTTCCCACCTCTTTTAAGGGCTCTTTCCCACCGCAAACCGCCCCGGCCCCAACAGCAGCAGCGCCAGAAACGTCATGCCGAAGACAAACGGCATCGCAAAGCCCTGCAGCCACGCCCCGAAGCCGTCTTGTGTCCCAAACGGCCCGCCATGCCACATCGTCGCGCACGCCACCAACATGTTGCCGCACAGGAAAAACGCCGCCGGCCGGAACCACAGTCCCAGCACGATCAGCAGCCCGCCCAGGCTCTCCGTCAGCGCGCTCATGCATCCGAACACCCCGTAATGGGAATGGATCCCGAACATGCTCATGGCCGAGCCGAGTTTCTCA
>JBEKZN010000295.1:0-3221 GCA_049509815.1 Opitutales bacterium | reverse complement strand
ATTTCAGAACGGGAGCCAATGCAGTCGAAAGATTGTTTTCGGCATCTGTCGCCTCAGCATTGCGCTTTTCGTAAATCTTATAGGCTGCCCAAGGCAGATAGAGAAACGGAGAAATAATCAAAAGGATTATGGATAACTGCCAGTTGTAGTCATTCGTCAGCCAATCACCAAATTCCTGATGGGAAGCTATGAACGGTTTTGAGGCAAAAAACCACCCAGCTCCGAGAACTACTCCCACCCATGCCACTAATTGCGGAACCATATCAACCCCCCATTTGGAAGAACGTCGAGCAGCCATCCCCCAAAAGCGCAAAAACCCACGCAGCGAATCCATGACTGCCTAAATACCGCTTTTACCAACCCGTCAAGCCGACCAGTTGCAAAAATCCCCACGCTGGATATGATTGAAGCCATGAAATTGAACGTATCAAAGGGCCAAACCATCCCATTTGAATCGAACGGCAAGTCGGTGTCGGGTTTGGTGGTGGCGAGTGAACCTGCGGGCATTGCGGCCTTCGTTACCGTGGAAACAGGCGATGGCATTCCCAATGGCGCGGCATTAACTCTTTCCGGGTATGGTGGCATCGGCGTTGCTTTCCCCACCCTCAAGGGCAATCGGGTTTTGCTCGTTCTCAAAATCCCGCTTTCGGCGATAGACTTGCCGACCATCGGGAAGTGAGTCGCCAAGCATCCCCCGAAACTCCTTCAACTGGTCACAGAACCAGTTGAGCAAGTCCCCTTGCCCGACCAGCCAAGCCTCATCTTCCCGACCCTTTAGCGCCTCTACGCTCACGCTTTCATGCGTCAACTCATCTATCAGGATGAGGCTTATGCCGCATTGGTTGAGCTTGTCGGCTCTGCGGGCATTCGTTTCCGGGTCTTTGCAGGGGAATAGGAGGTTGTCGGCGGTGTGTAGCAATCGTGGCTGTATTAGTTCCCCTGCCGGGTCAAACCAGTCCCCCGCCCACCCCCCCGCCCCGCTCCGCTCCCGTCCGGGGCGCAGTGGGCTGGTTCCTCCACCACCCCTTTAGGGGAAGCAGAGGGAAAGTGAGTCAGGGCCGGCCCTGCGTAACCGAAGCGGCACAATTTCGGCTACATCCGCTCGAGCGTCTCAAGACCGAGGAGGTGGAGGCCCGTCTCGACGGTGCGCAGGGTCCGGGCGCAGAGCAGGAGGCGGCGCGCCTGGATGGCTTGGTCGCTGCCGATAACGCGGTCGGCGCTGAAGAAGGCGGAAAACTCGCCGGCCAGCTCGTAGAGGTAGGTGCCAAGAATGTGGGGACGCAAGTCGGCCAGCGTGGCTTCAAGCACCGCGGGGAAAGCGAAGAGCTTGCGGGCAAGCGCGATTTCCGTAGGCGTTTCAAACACTGAGGCCGCGGCTTCGCGGGCGGGGTCGTCCATCGGCACGCCGGCTTTGCGAAAAATACTGTAAACACGGGCGACGGCGTAGAGCAGATAAGGCGCGGTGTTGCCCTCGAGCGCGAGGAGCTTGTCCCAGGCGAAAACGTAGTCGGAGGTGCGATCCTGGCGGAGGTCGGCGTATTTCACGGCACCGAGGCCGACGGCGCGGGCAATGGCGTGCTTTTCGACTTCGGGAAGGTCCGGATTTTTTTCCGTGACGATGGCGAGCGCGCGGGCCTGGGCTTCCGCGAGAACGTCGAGCAACTTGAGGGATTCGCCGCTCTTGGTTTTGATGGCGCGGCCATCTTCGCCGAGAATGGTGCCCCAC
This sequence comes from Opitutales bacterium, assembly GCA_049509815.1. Classification (GTDB taxonomy): domain Bacteria; phylum Verrucomicrobiota; class Verrucomicrobiia; order Opitutales; family JABDGR01; genus CAZDAQ01. Next base: position 1,495 of record JBEKZN010000295.1, on the reverse strand, counting down.
CAGACGTGCCGCAGGTGCGGAACCGGACGGCCCAGGGCGCGGAACCATTTCTCAATGGTGAGAAAAAGCTGCTCGAAGTGGTCGCGCTGGCGGCCGTCGGTAAAGTACACGATTTCGTCGGCGTGAAAGTGCTCGACGCGGTGGAGGACAGTGGCGAGGTCGGTGGAGGCGTAATTGCTGGCGCCGTCGCTCTTGCGGATGATGAACGGCTGCTCCTTGAAACGCGGGTGCTCGGGGTGGAAGACGACGAGCGCGCCTTCGCTTTCCTGCGCCAGCTTTGCTTCGGCCAACTCGCGGTAAATGCGGTCCACTTTGTCGCGATAAAAGGATTCGCCGAGCGTGTGCTCGGTGGTAATGCCGAGCAGCCGGTAAACCGCTTCGGCGGAGCGATTGCTGACGGCGATGATTTGTTCCCAGAGGCGGGTGTTTTCGGGATCGCCGTTTTGGAGCTTCACCAATTCCTGGCGAGCGGCGTCGCTGTAATCGCTGTTTCTGTCCTGGGCCTTGGCGGCACCGGCCTTGTAGATGCGGTCAAGTTGTTCGAGGGCGGCTTCGGGATCCGGGTCGAGGGTTTCGCCGGATTGCTTGAGCGCAAGGATGAGGACGCCGAAATTGGTGCCCCAGTCGCCAATGTGGTTGTCGCGGATGACGCGGGCGCCGCAAAATTGGAGCAGGCGGCTGATGGCCTCGCCAATGACCATCGGGCGCAGGTGGCCGACATGCATTTGCTTGGCGGTGTTGGGCGAAGGGTAATCCGCCACCAGGGTGTGGCCGCGGTGGAGCGCGCCGGCCGCGGCCCGGAAGGCGGTTTCGTCGCGGTAGCGCTGAAGCCAGGCGAGCAGGAAAGCGGGGGTGAAGCGAAAATTGATGAAGCCGGGACCGGCGACTTCAATTTGGACCAGCGCCGGATCAAGAACGCCGGTGGCGGGAAGGGCGGCGACGAGAGCGGCGGCGGCGGCGCGGGGGTTTTGCTTGCGGGCCTTGGCGAAAGGGAGGACGCCGTTGGCCTGAAAATCGCCGTGACGCAGGTCGGCGGTGCGGACGTCGGGCGCGAAATCGGCGTCGAAGCCGGGCACCTGGGCCGCGGCCGCGCGCAGGGCCCGGTCGAGTTCACGGGCCGGGTGAAACCAAATTTCCATCCGCCATGAAACACCGGCGGGGCGCGCGGCGGCAAGAGAAGAAGATTGCACAGGAAGATTGCCAATTTCTATGCTGCACCGATCATGTCCGGGCATCCCTAAACACTCCACTCTGGTTCTGTTTTCCGAGGATACAATTTTTTGCACACCCGATGATCCTGGCGGCACTCCATGCCTCGAACGATGTTGCCCGGCAATTTGGCCTGGGCGTCGCTGAGCCTGCGCCCGGTCATGCCTGGCTGTGGGGGCTGGTGGGGGCTTTTTTGATGATGGTTTTTGTCGTGGATGCGCGGAGGAAGAATTTGCGGGCAAAAAAAACCTGGCATGAAATGTGGGATGCGTTTGCCCGCAAATAT
>JBEKZN010000294.1:0-3223 GCA_049509815.1 Opitutales bacterium | reverse complement strand
ACCGAAGGCGGGAACGCGAAGGAAGCGGAAAAGCGGCGGTTGGAGTGAAGAGCGGATTTTGCTTTGTGCACCGGCGGCGATGCGGCATTTTGGCGGGGTGGAGCTTTATGACCTGCTGCCGGTGCCGCTGGAGGCCCGCCCGCGCCTCGCGGAACTGGCGGCGTTGCTGCGCGAATGGAACAGCAAGGTGAACCTGGTTTCGCGGGCGGACGCGGCGCATCTGGAGAAGCACCATCTGGCGGCATGCCTGGCGCCGCTGCGGTTTTTGAAGCTAAAGGGGGCGGCGACGGTGCTGGATGTTGGCACGGGCGGCGGGCTGCCGGGGTTGCCGCTGGCGATCTGCTACCCGCAGGCGAAATTTCTGTTGGTGGATTCGATCGGCAAAAAAATCCGGGCGGTGGAGGACATGATCCGGCGGCTGGGACTGACAAACGTGGAGGCGCGGGTGGCGCGCGCAGAAACGGTGACGGGCAGCTTTGACTTTGTGCTGGCGCGGGCGGTGACGGCGCTGCCGGAATTTGTGGCATGGATCCGGGGGCGGATGCGGCCGGGCGCGGCGCATTCGCTGCCAAACGGGTTGCTGTGCTGGAAGGGCGGGGATTTGACGGCGGAGCTGGCGGCGCTGGGCGTGGAGCCGCGGCAGAGATTTTTCCTCGAGGCGTTTTTCCAGGACGAATATTTCCGGGAGAAGTACATCCTGCATTTTGCGGCGGAGGATTTGCGGAACGCCAAGGCGCCGAAAAAGGAGAAATAAGCCATGACGCCCGAGGAAAAAGCGGATTTGGCCCGGCGGCTGGAGAAATTTCTCGGACGGCAGCCGAGCGTGCATGCGACGGCGTATGTCGCGCCGCTGGCGACGGTGGTGGGTGACGTGCGACTGGGCGCGTGGAGCAGCGTATGGCCGTCATGCGTGTTGCGCGGGGACATCAACTACATCGAGGTGGGCGAGGGCACGAACATCCAGGACGGCACGGTGGTGCATCTGGCGGACGAATACCCGGCGGTGATCGGACGGTTCGTGACGGTCGGGCACCTGGCGGTGGTGCACGCGTGCGTGGTGGAGGACGAGTGCCTGATCGGGATGCACGCCACGATTTTGGACGGGGCGGTGGTGGGGGCGCAGTCGCTGGTGGGCGCGGGGGCGCTGGTGACGAAAGGCATGAAGATTCCGCCGGGGTCGCTGGTGATGGGCGCGCCGGCGCGAGTGGTGAGGGAACTGAGGCCGGAGGAGCGGGCGGCGCTGCGGGAATCGGCGGAGAAGTACATGCAGGTGGCGGAGGCGCATCGGATGAAGGTAAAAGGTGAAAAGTGAAACGTGAAAGGACGAGGAATTTCCATGGAAGGCACGAATGACGAGCAAGCGGTGGTTGGGCACATTCGGCGGTGGTTGGGCGAGGCGAAAGCTGTGCCGGCGGACGCGAAGGTCCAAGTGCGGGAGGAACTGCATTGCGCGGATCCGGCGTGCCCGTTGCGGCGGACGGTGCTGGAGTGGACGGATGCGGCGGGCGGGCGCCGGCGCGCGGTTATCGTGAAGCCGCTGGTGTATGTGCGGCGGGCGGACGTGGAGCGGGCGGTGCGACGCGGGCCGCTGCCGGGGTGAGGGCGGTTATTTGGCCGCGGCTTTGAGTTCCTTCAGGAACGCGGCGGTGGTGCGCTTGAGTTTTTTGAGCTTGGGCTCGATTTCCTCGATCCATTGGGGGTCCATGCGGTCGATGAACAGCACGCCTTCGACGTGGTCGAACTCGTGCTGAATGACACGGGCGAGCAAGCCGGAAGTTTCCAGCACATGGGGCTGACCCTGGAGGTCCTGGTAGCGCAGACGCACGGCGAGCGGGCGAATGATTTTGCCGCGGATGTCGGGAAAAGACAGGCAGCCCTCGTCCACGTTTTTGCTGCCGCCGGGCAGGTATTCGACCTGGGGGTTGGCGACGATGAGCGGGAAGAGGAGCGGCGGGGGAATGACTTTGCCGTCGAGGCGGGCTTCCTCGGCCTCAGGCGTGCGGCTTTGGAGGTCGGCGACAAAAAAGCGCAGGGCTTTGCCCACTTGCTGGGCGGCGAGGCCGATGCCTTCGCCGTGAACCATGGTTTCGAGCATCTCGCGGGAGAAGGCGGCGAGTTCCGCATCGAACTTTTTAATGGTGGCGCCGCGCTGGCGCAGGACGGGCTCGCCGTATTGGGTAATTCGCAGGGGCATGGAGAAGGTTGCGCGAGGAACAGCGGGTGCTGAAGCAGTGAACAGTTGAAGGGTTAAAGGGTTGAAGGGCTATACGGTGGAAGAGTTGGAATGAGGAGGGGGGTGGAGAATTGTGCCACGGTGAACTGGCATTTAAGACGCGGGCGGCGGTTCAGGCTTTGAAGAGCGAAATTTCACCCTGGAGGACGCGGGTGGTGTCACGGAGCTGCTCGAGCAGGCGGAGGGCTTCCTGGACGGCGGCGGCGGTTTGCTGGGCGGATTCGCTCATGTGGGAGATGGCGCCGGTGATCTGCTGCGCGCCTTCGGACTGGGATTGCATGCCCTGCAGGACCATTTCGAAGCGCGGAGGCAGGCCCTGGACTTGCTGAATGACTTCGGTGAGCTGCTGCGAAACGAGCTGCACACGTTGGGAAGTGGCGGCGGCCTTGACGGAGAAGCCCTTCATGCCGGCGACGCCGGCGTCCACGACCTGGCGCATTTCGCCGATGGTGTGCTCGATTTCGAGGGTGGCGACACCGGCCTGGTCGGCGAGGCGCTGAATTTCGCGGGCGACGACGCTGAAGCCGCGACCGTATTCGCCGGCTTTGCGCGCTTCGATGGCGGCATTGAGGGAGAGGAGGTTGGTCTGGTCGGCGACCTTAGTCATGGTGACGGTGATGCCGCAGATGGCTTCGGCTTTTTGGGCGATGAGCAGGAGCTGGTCGGAGAGGAGGCCGCGGGATTGGTCGAATTCCGTCATGGTGGTCTGGATGGCTTGGAGGCCGTCGAGACCGGCTTCGGCGCGCTGGGCGGTTTCCTGGGAGACCTGATTGACCTCTTCCATGGTGCGGGTGAGCTCCTTGGAGGTGGCGGAAATCTGCTTGGCGGTGGCGGAGACTTCGATGGCGGCGGTGCCGGTGCCCTGGGCGACTTCGGCCTGCTGGCGCGAGGAGGCGGCCATTTGCACGGCGTTGGTCGAGATGATGGTGGCGGAGTCCTGCACCTTACCGACGAGGGACTTGAGGCTGCGGGCCATGGTGCAGACGGCCT
>JBEKZN010000293.1:0-3228 GCA_049509815.1 Opitutales bacterium | reverse complement strand
TGCGATGAGTTCCGCCCCTGACGACAACTGCAGTGGCCCTGCGAGCAGAGGTACGGAAGCTGATCCAATTAAGAAACAGAACGTAATGTATAATTTTGCTTTGATGGACATCTGTTTGAAAATGGCCGTTCACGCCGCCGTCTCCTCATACGAAAACTTTGGGATTTCCGCTCGTGTGCTCGCATGTTCCACCGTGATGCCGCAAATGTCCCCCTTGCCATCCAAGTCTAACAGCGTGTCCTCGTCCAAGTCGCGCGTTTCCGCCACCGGCACCTCCCGAAACTGGATGTGCAGCGTGTCCGTGTCCTTGAAGTACTGGATTTTCATGGCGTAAACGAACGGTCGAAAAAGGCATTATGCACGGTCTCGCCGTCAGCCAACAGTACCACACGCAAATAGCGTCCGTCCATCTCGGAAATCGCCGTCCACCGGCGAATCCGGCCATCCTTTTGCCTGAATTCCCGCACTGGCGACCGCATCGCCCGCTCAATCCACTCCTCACGGATGAACGCCCGATCAGGCCGCAGCCGCATCGTCTTGAAATACTGCGTGGACCGCACGCTGTGTTCGTATTCACGTCGGTGAATGCTGTGAAGCACAAAACTCCGTTTACTAGCCCTCCCTTTCCGCTTTTATTCCCCGCGCCGTTGCCTTAATCTGCCCACGCAACCGCCCGCATGAGCCTCATTAGCGACGCCCTGAAAAAAGCCGAGCGCGACCGCCAGGTGGCCACCGCCGCCCCGCCGGCTCCGCCGCCGCCTGCGCCTCTGCCGGCGCCTCCTGCTCCCGCACCACGCAGCCCGGCCGGCTCGTCGCCTCTTTCCGGCATGGTCGTCAAACTCGGTATCGGCCTCGCCGTGGTCGCGGTTCTGCTCGGCGTCGGTGCGGTCCTCTTATACTACGGCATCACTTACTCCCAAAAAGAACCTTCTGGAACCACCCAAGTCGCCCAAGTCCCCTCGCCTCCTGCCGCTCCCACTCCAGCCGCACCGCCGCCCGCTCCTCCGCCAGTTGCGCCCGCCCCAGTCTTCACCCCGATGCCGCCGGCCCCGGCCCCCGTGCCCGCCTCCGCTCCCGTTGTCGCCCATTTGAGTCCGCTACCCAGCACCACCACCTCCACACCCACTCCGGCTCCGCCCGCTCATCCTTTGATTGCGCCCATTGCCGCAACCACTCCCGCCAGCCCCACGGTTGCAGCACCAGCCGTCGCGCCCGCGCCGTCTCCGCCGCCCGCGCCTGCCAAGCCAGTGCTCGCTGCGACAGTTCTGCCTGCGTCCGTTGCCGCCACTGCACCGAGCATCGCGCCCACGCCTCCCGCACCCGCCCCAAAACCCGCCGCTGCGCCGCCGCCGCCCGCGCCGGTTTCTTCCGTCGCTGCCATTGTCGCCTCCACTGCGCCGGCAACTCCTGCCGCGGTGCAGGCCACCCCCGCGCCTCCTCTGCCCAAGCCGATCCCGCCCGCGCCCACGCCACCCCCAGTCCATCCTTCCACCATTGCGGCCGTTCCGCCCGCGCCGACGCCCAATCCTCAACCGATTGCTCCGCCACCGGCGCCGCAAACCCCAAGCCCGCAACCCGCACCTGTCGCCATCGCTGCGCCCCCAGCGCCTGCGCCCGTTCCGGTCAATCCCTCCCCGGTGCCTACCGCTCCGCCAGTTTCACCGCCTCCTTCTCCAGCACCGCCCGTCGTCGCCACCGCGCCGGTGGCTGCGCCAGTTCCCACCGGCCCCATCTTCAACCCCGCCACCCAGGCCGGCCTCGACAACATGCACCTCAGCGGCGTCCGCTTGGGCGGTCCGGACAGCCGCATTCTTCTCGACGGCGAAGTTTACAGCATCGGCGATCTCATCGTGGCCCAAGACTTAAAGTTGAAACTTCTCAGTGTTGCGCCTAGGGAAATCATATTCGTGGATGACTCAGGAGCCCAATACGTCAAGCGATTCTAGCCCGCGCCCGCGCCTGCTGCAGCCGCGCGCGAAACCGCCCGCCCCGCCCGCCGCCCCCCCGGCGCCTGCGCCTGAACCGTCCGCACCCCCGCCGATTGCCCCTGCGGCGCCCGATCCTGCACCCCCGGAACCCACTTCCACAGCCGCTCCAGCCGCGGCCCCATCCGCCGTTCCGCGCCTTTCATTCTCTCCCAAAAAACGCGTCGAGGAAACACCCCCTGCCCCTGCTCCTCCCGCGTCCGAAGCTCCTGCTCCCGCCAAACTCGGCCTCCGGCGCGCCGGCCCACCCGCCGAAGCCCCGGCTTCTTCCATCTCCGCTCCTGCCCTCTCCCCCGAAGCCGCCAGCCCGAATCCGGAAGCACCACCCGCGCCCACCCAGCTCAAACGCCCGCCCCCTGGCGTCCGTCTCGTCCCTTCCCAGGAAATCGCCAGCGACCTGCCTCCACCGCTTACCCCGGTCCCATCTGTCACGCCAGCCGCCGCGGCCGCCGTCCCCGTCAAACGTTTCTCCTGGGCTCGTCTCGCAATCTATGGCTTTCTCTTTATCCTGCTAATTTCGCTCGGAAGCGAATCGGTCTATATTCTTTTTTTCAACAACGACGAGGCCCCGGCAGCACCAGGCAAACCCGCCAACCCCATCAGCTACCCCAGTAACCTACCCGCTTCCACGTCCAAACCGATCGACGTCCAAGCCTCCGCCGGCCCCAACCAACCCGCCGCCGCCGCATTCCTACTGCCTCTGAACATACCGGTCGCCTCCGGCTCCAGCCCGCGCATATGGGTCAACGGCCAGATCTATCATCTCGGCGATGTCATCTCGCCCGAATATGGCCTGCGCTGGACTCATCTCGACGACCAAACCGAGCAGCTCGAATTCACCGACAAAACCGGCCAGCGCTACATCAAGAAGTTCTAGCGCAAAGCGCGCGCCTCCGCCGCACTAACGCCAGCACCGCTCCCAGCCCGCCGAAAATCAGCGCGTACGACCCCGGCTCCGGCACCGGTGCAAACGACACACTCTTGAACACATCGTTCCCGTCCGCGATGTCGTTCGAGCTCTCCAACTCAGTGAACTCTTCACCCGTTTCCGACGTCGCGTCCAAGTTGTCGGTGATCGAATACAAACCATCCGGGTCCGCGTCGCCGAGCGTGTACGATACCGCAAATAAATCCACCACTGCGCTTGGTCCCGAGCCGACCACCTCGCCCGTCACCGATTCGAACCCCGTCTCCCCGTGCGCCAGCGTGATGTTGGTGACGAAATTGGGATCAATCAGCGTGT
>JBEKZN010000292.1:0-3249 GCA_049509815.1 Opitutales bacterium | reverse complement strand
ATTTCGACGTCGGCTTCGGCGAGGGGTTTGGGGACGGCCCAGTGGAAGAGGATGGAGCGGCCGAGGGCCTGGTACCAGGCGGTTTTTTCCTCGGCGGGGTCGATGGAGCCGGCGACGAGGACGAGGGCGCCGACGAGGTCGGGGGAATCGAGGGCGAGTTCGGCGGCGATGGGACCGCCGAGGGAGTGGCCGACGACGATGGCGGGGAGGTTTTTGGGGTGGGCGAGGAGAACGACGCGGAGGGCCTTGGCCTGGTCGGCGAGAGAAGTATCGAGGCCGCCGGCGGCGGATTGGCCCCAGCCGAGGCGGTCAACGGAGACCATGAGGGTGTGATTGGCGAGGTCGGGGTTGGCGAGGAAGCCGGCAAAGTCGTCCCAGCCGCCGGGGGTGCCGTGGATGAAGAGGACGAGGGGGGCGTCGGGGTTGCCGGATTGGGCGGCGAAGATTTGGCGGCCGTTGGGGAGGGGGTAGGTGTGGAATTCAGGGGGCGGGCGGCCGGCGAATTCGGTTTTGACGGGAGGCGGGCCGGAGAAGCAGCCGATGGGGATGGCGATGAGGCAGAGGAGCAGCAGGCCGAGGAGCCACCAGCGTGGGCGGGGGAGGTGCATGGGTGAAGGTGAAATGGAAAAAGGAAGATGGAAAAGAGAAAGGAGGAGGGAAAGAGGTTCAGCGCGAAGGGGGTGAGAAGGCAAAGAAAAAGGGGAGGGGCGGGGTTATAAAGCGAAGGCAAGACCGGGCAGATGGATTTTGCCTATTATATTGTTTTGCAATGAGTTAGGATCAGTTTTTTAGGCAGCATATTTTTTCGTATTGCCAAAATGGGCGCGGCGGGGCATCGTTGAGGGTGGATGGGGAGGAATAATCGGTTACTCGCGCTTGGTGAATTGTCGATTGATGCATAGTCAGGGACAGTTTGAAATCCGATGGTCGGAAACGATGCGAGGCCGCCTCCCGCCAGATAAGTTACATGGAAAACAAGTTGTTTGTTGGCAACCTCTCGTGGGATGCCACGGAAGATGATCTGCAGGAGTTGTTCGGCAAGGCTGGCACCGTAACTGAAGTGGCCGTTATGCGCGACCGCTTTACGGGGCGCGCTCGCGGCTTTGCCTTCGTCTCGATGTCCACACCGGAGGAGGCCCAGGAGGCCATCCGCCAGTTCGAGAATCAGGAATTCATGGGTCGTCCCATGAAGGTTAACATCGCCCGTCCGAAAGAAGAGCGGCCTGCGTACAGCGGTCCGCGTGGCGGCGGTGGCGGTGGTGGCGGCTACGACCGCGGTGGCGGTGGTGGTGGCGGCGGTGGCTACCGCAAGTCGTTCGATCGTCGTCGCTCGTACAAGGGCGGCGGTGGCGGCGGCGGCTACGATCGCGGCGGCGGTGGTGGCGGCGACGGCTACTAAGACTTTTCGTCGAGCGGAGCGGTTGCGGCAACGCGGCGGCTCCCGACCCAGCGGAATCGGGCAACCGGTTTGCGCTTGAGAGCTGTTTTTTCAGCGGACCGGCTCGGGTGAAAACCCGGGCCGGTTTTTTTATGTTTTTTGGACAGAATTAACAGAATTAAGAAAATGGAGGAGGGCGGAAAAGAGTTTGCACAGAAGGGAGCGAAGAGAGCGAAGGATGTGATGAAAAAGAAGGGAGGGAAAAGCAAAGAGATTTGACCGTCGTTAAGAGGGATAAAAATTTGAGGGGATGAAAATGGGTTTGGACAGAAGGTTGGGAAGGGACAAGATGGCGGGGCGATGAATCTCCGGCGCGAAGAGGTGTTGAGCGGGTTGACCGGCGGGGCGGCGGCGCGCTGGGATGTGCTGGTGATCGGCGGAGGGGCGACGGGGCTGGGTTGCGCAGTGGACGCGGCCGCGCGGGGTTTGAAGGTGCTGTTGCTGGAGGCGCATGATTTTGCGAAGGGGACATCGAGCCGGAGCACGAAGCTGGTGCACGGCGGGGTACGGTATTTGAAGCAGGGGAATATTGCGCTCGTGTTGGAGGCGCTGCATGAGCGGGGGCGGTTGTGCCGCAACGCGAACCATTTGGTGCGGCATCTGGCATTCGTGGTGCCGAATTACCATTGGTGGGAGGGGCCGTTTTACGGGATTGGGATGAAGGTCTATGACCAACTGGCGGGGCGGCTGGGGCTGGAGCCGTCACGATGGCTGGGGCGCGAGGAGACGCTGCGGCTGCTGCCGAATCTGGAGCCGGAGGGGTTGATGGGCGGGGTGGTTTATTACGACGGGCAGTTCGACGACGCGCGGCTGGCGGTGAATTTGATGCAGACGATTTTCGACTTGGGCGGGACGGCGCTGAATTACTGCCCGGTGGTGGAGTTGACGAAGCGGGGGGACTTGGTGACGGGGGCGCGGGCGCGGTGCGCGGAGACGGGCGCGGAGTTTGCGGTGGAGGCGCGGGCGGTGATCAACGCGACGGGGGTTTTTTGCGACGCGGTGCGGCGGATGGACGAGCCGGGGGCGGCGGGGATGGTGGAGCCGAGCCAGGGGGTGCATCTGGTGGTGCCGAAGGAATTTCTGCCGGGGAACAGCGCGGTGATGATTCCGCACACGGACGACGGGCGGGTGCTGTTCGCGGTGCCGTGGCACGACCGGGTGATTTTGGGGACGACGGACACGCCGGTGCCGGACGCGGTGCTGGAGCCGCGCGCGCTGGAGGAGGAGATCGGGTTTATTTTTGCGAACGCGGACCGGTATCTGGCGAAGCAGCCGGAGCGGAGCGACGTGCTGAGCGTTTATGCGGGGCTGCGGCCGCTGGTGCGCGCGCAGAAAAGCGAGGGAGGAGGCACGGCGGCGTTGTCGCGCGACCATGTGATCGTGGTTTCGCGGTCGGGGTTGCTGACGATCACGGGCGGGAAGTGGACGACGTACCGGCGGATGGCGCAGGATGCGGTGGACCAGGCGATGCAGTTGGCGGGGATCGAGCACCGGCCATGCGCCACGGAGACGATGGAGGTGCACGGGGCGTACGAAGATGCGCCGGTGATTGACGGGGAGCGCGGGTGGGAGGTGTACGGAAGCGATGCGCCGGCCGTGACGGAGTTGGGCGCGGAGGAGCCGGAATTAAAGGAGAAGCTGCATCCGGAGCTGCCGTTCATCGGGGCGGAGGTGGTGTGGGCGGCGAGGCGCGAGATGGCGCGGACGGTGGAGGATGTATTGGCGCGGCGGACGCGGGCGCTGTTGTTGGGCGCGAAGGCGAGCGTGGCGTGCGCGCCGAAAGTGGCGGCGATTTTGGCGCGGGAATTGGG
>JBEKZN010000291.1:0-3286 GCA_049509815.1 Opitutales bacterium | reverse complement strand
CGTGGCACCATGCCCCGTCCACCGAAATCCCGAGCAACTCCGCGCCCAGTTCCTGAAACTCCGGCAGGATCTCGTTGTACAGCGCCATCTGGTCGCCGCACACCGGACTCCAGTCCGCCGGATAAAAGGCCAGCACCACCGGTTGCCCGCGAAAATCGCTCAGGTTCACCGTCTGGTCCGGCGTGCTCTTGAGCGCAAAATTCGGTGCCGCGCTGCCCGCAGGCAATGCCGTCGAGTGGTGGCTCGACGACCCGATGGGAATATCTTTGTTCGCGATGCTCATGCGTGCTTCCTCGGTATTAAGCGTAAACCGCCGTGCCCAGCGCTGCCTGCGCCAAGTACGTCGGGCTTTTCGAGCAAAAAACGTATCCGGTTCTCGCCAAAAATCAAACCCACCGCTGATTAATGCCCGTTTTTGACCCGCTGTGCGCAACCTGTCGCAAACTTTTGACGAGGCGCCTGCTCCGGCGGCGTAGGCCCATTTGTCCCGGCCGATGCCTTGTCACAATTACGAAAAACTCCTCTTTTGCGAAAAAGTGCCCGAGGTGGGACTCGAACCCACACAGCCTTGCGGCCAACGGAACCTAAATCCGTTGCGTCTGCCAATTTCGCCACCCGGGCCTGTGCCCAAGATTGCGCACCGCGGCTCATTCTGGCAAGCCCTCAACCCTCCGGCTCCGCCACGCCCGCCGGCTTGAACGGCTCGCACACGCTCCCCAGCGTCCCGCGCCCCGCCCGCTTCGCCAGCCGCAATAATTTCAACAGCAACTGCGCCGCCAGAAACGCGTCCCCGTGCGCCGTGTGCCGGTCGTGCGGCGGGATGTGGAACCGCGCGCAGAGCGCGTCAAAAGTGAAATTCGGCTCGCCCCCGGCGGCCGGCAAAAGCCCCGCCTGCTCGAGATGCAGTGTCAGCTCCATCGTGTCGAGGGTGCGGTTGCGCAATTTTATCCCGAAATGCGCTTGGAGCGCCACGTTCAGCATCGCCACGTCGTGCCCGATATGGTGCCCCACGATCACCCCGTCCCCCAAGTAATCCAGAAAATCCAGCAGCGCCTCCGCTTCGTCGCGCCCTTTCAACGACTCGTCCCGCGTGATCCCGTGGATCATCACCATCGAGTTGTTGTATTCCAGCTTCAGCATCGCTTCAAACGCCTGGTCCAGCAGGATCTCCCCGCCCTGCACCGCCACCGCCCCCAGTGACACCAGCGTATCGTGCACCGGATCCAGCCCCGTGCTCTCCGAGTCGAACGCCACAAACCGCACCCGCTCCGCCGGCGTATCCTCCGCCCACGTCCGCACAAACGCCCCCTCGTAACGCGCCAGGATGACAGCCGGATCAGTCATGACGGATAAGGCGGCCCAAGCGTGGCGTGAAAAAGGGAAGGCAGGCATGGCGGCACCTGTTTTGCAGCATAGCCCGTGCCGTGCCGGCCTCGCCTCCTGTTATGTGAATAACTTTCCCGCTGGCAATCTCAACCGGACTCCACTTCTGCCGATTCTTCCACCTCGCTCGCCGGCTCCACCGGGTTTTGCACCGCTGCCAGGCCAAAATGGCGCGATGCGAATTCAATCATCTGCACAATCGCGCGGAACACCCCCTTTAAAATCTCCTGGTCAATTTTGCTCAGTTCCGACGGCCGGATGAACTGTCCGTTGTCCCCATGCCGGAAACCCGCCAACGCCTGGTGGTACAGCACCACGCGCACCGCCTCCGCCGCGTCCTCAAACAATTCCCGGTGCGCCTGCAACCGCCACGCCGTCTGCAGGAAACGCGCGCCCGTGTTCAAGGGATCCGTCCCCGGCGCCCCCAGCGAAAACATCCGCGCCGTGTCCACCAGCGGCTGCAACGCATGCTGCCGCGTGTCAATGCAAGTCCACCACAGCCCATCCTTGTCCACCACCGAGTTGCGGAAAATCGTCAGCGGCGGCAGGCTCGCCAGCGAATCGTTGGCCGCCAGCGGAATGAACCGCGGGCAGCGCCTGATCTCCTCCGCGATATGCTGCCGCAGCGCCTCCGCCAGCCCGGCGTCCCCCGCCACTACCCGCAGGTCAAACACCGGCAGCCGCGCCAAAATATTTTCCTCGACTGGATTCTCGATCCACGCCGTAAACACTTTCCGCCAGGCCGACAGCGGCCGGCAGCACCCCGTTTGCGCGGCCGACAGCCCTTCCGGCGAAGCCCGGAAACCCAGCTCCGCCAGCCAGGCGCTCACCCGCTCCGCCAGACTCAGGTACCAGGCCCGCGCCGCCGCCTCTTCCCCCGGTGGCGGATCCGTGTACACCAGCGCCGTCTCCTGGTAGGTGCGCAATAGTCGCTCCCGCCGGCCTTCCGCTCCCAGCGCGAGCCAGCAGAACGCCCCGCTGGGCCGCACCGCGCCTTCGGCGGCCAGCTCCGCCTCTGCGAGTTGCAGCAACCGCGTTGCGATCTGCCCATCCACCTCGCTGATAAAATCGCCCGCCCAGCTCAACGGCGCGCGCTCCAGCAGTGCCGTCCGCAACAGCGCATCCGCCCGGTCCCGCAGGGGTGCCAACTCCACCCGGTCCTGCGTCGAACGGATTTCCGCCCCCAGCTCAATCGGCAGCCGCCCGTAAAGCAACTGCACGTCCCGCTGCCCGATCAAGCCCACGGCCACGCTGTCCGGCGTCCCGTCCTCCGTCACGATCACATGCCGCACATGGTGCCGCATCATCCGCATCACGATGTCGCCGGCGCTCAAACCCGGCGGCACGGTCAGCACCGGCCGGCTCATCAATTCCTCCACCGGCGCCTTCAGCGAGATTTCGCCCGTCGCCGCGCGGTTGACCAAGTCCGTCTCCGTCACAATTCCCAGCGGTTTTCCCGACTCGTCCACCACCACCAAAGCCTCCTGTCGCGCGACGGCCAGTCGCTGGGCCGCTTCGCACACCCGCAGCGTCGGCGGCCCCGTCAGCCGCCGTCCGCGCGCCCGCACCGCCAGGGGCGCCGTTTCGCTCAGCCACGAGTCCACCGCCTCCGTCGCCGAACCGGGCTGCCCGGGCGTCGTGCCCGCCAGCGGATCCGGCAGTTGAAAATCCGGCCGCAGCGAAAAATACGCCGCCAGGTAGCGCGACACCTTCGGGTACTTGCGCGCCAGCGGCGCAAACTCGTCCCACGGCAGCGCGTACAGCAGCGTGTCCGTCTCCGTCCGCGCGCTGTGCACGAACACCTTTTCGCTCAAAAACCACGACACCCCCAGCAAGTCCCCCTCGCCGCGCATGTCCACCAGCTCCTCCCCGTGCACCGTGTTCTGCACGATCCGCACCGTTC
>JBEKZN010000290.1:0-3287 GCA_049509815.1 Opitutales bacterium | reverse complement strand
GTCGCTTTGCACGACCACTTTCTCCGTTCTCGCTGGATTGAGGCGCAGCGCCGGCCAGGCGTCTCCGGTTCCGTCGCCTACAACCTCACCGCAGAAGGCACCCGTACCCTAGCCGCGCTCGGCCTCGACCTCGAATCCGCCCGCTCGCGGCGCCGCCGCTTCGCCTATGCTTGTCTGGACTGGAGCGAGCGCCGCCCCCACGTCGGTGGCGCACTCGGCGCTGCCATCCTCACCCTTGCCTTGTCCCGAAAATGGGTCGCCTGCGAGCTCGACAGCCGCGCCCTGTGGGTCACTCGCCTCGGCCGCTGTGAACTCCACACCCGCTTCGGCCTCGAGCTCTAGCCCGAACTTTACCCATCCGCTGCGATCTTCAGCCAAACAGCCGAAGGATGACTGTATACGCCCCGGCACCTGCCCTAAACGCTGCGGAAACCCGCCCCTGAATGAGCTCCTCGCCAAAAAACCAACAACCCCGTTATCCACGGCCAGGTTCACCCCACAGCAAGAAGCAAACGCCCCTCACCATCCCACTGTCCACAACTGGCTTCTCTGCTTCAGCCCCGAAGTACCCTTCCACGCCCATTTTGAAACCATCTTGAAGACGCGCGCCCGTTCGGCCTCAACACCTCGACCCCCGTTTTACCCTTTTACCGATGGCTGAATCGACGGCGTCCCCGCCATCGCCGCCTTCACCGCCGCATTCTCGGCGATCAGCCGCACCAGCGCCTCCGTGATCTTCTCATCGGTCTCCGCCGCCTCCCGAATCTCCACCGGAAACCGCGCCCATAGCTGGAACCCACTGCTCGTGAACTGCAGCCTCGACTCGATCACCGGCGCCTCCACCATCGCCTGCATCCACTGCTGCACCGCCTCGTGCTGGCGCTCGATCGCCGCCCGGTACCTTTCGTAGACTCCCTGAATCTCTTTCAGGATCGCGTCGCACACCGACTTATAGTCCGCGCCATCGGCCAGCTTCAC
This sequence comes from Opitutales bacterium, assembly GCA_049509815.1. Taxonomy (GTDB): domain Bacteria; phylum Verrucomicrobiota; class Verrucomicrobiia; order Opitutales; family JABDGR01; genus CAZDAQ01. Next base: position 2,309 of record JBEKZN010000290.1, on the reverse strand, counting down.
CGTCAGCTCATGCCACGCATAGCCGGTCCCCGGCAGCTGCTTGTACAGCGGCGTCCCCGCCTGGAACAGCACCGCATTCGAAAAAACTGCCACCCGCCCCGTCGGATTCAGCACCGTTCCGCTCCCCGCCAGCTCCATCAGATAAAACCGCACCAGCCCAACTTCAATCACGTCACCGGTCACCGAAGCAACCGTGATCCGGTCCCCTACCCGAATCCCAAACCGCCCAATGATGAAGAAATACGCGGCCACCGACAGCAGGATCGTCTGCAGACCCACCGCAATCCCCGCCGTGATGAACCCCGCGAACGTGGCCAGCGAATCGAATCGCGTCACAAACCCGAACAGCAGCACCATCGCCGAAAGGAACCCCACCAGCACCCGCCGCACAATCAGCAGTTGCCGGCGCCGCCGCAGATCGCGGATGTACCGATTCGTCGCCCGCGTCCATGCCTCACCCGCCCCGATGATCACCAGCAATGCAATGACGATCACCAGAATTCGTAACAGCAGCGAGTGCAAAATTGCCCCGTACTCCTGCCGCACCGAAGCCTGCCACGCCGTCAGATTCGCGTGGCTCTGGTCCAGGACGATCACCTCCTCGCTTAGCGGAACCGTCGCCGCCGACAGCGCCCTGAACTGCTTCGTGATCGATTGCAGATCCTCCGTCGCCGGCCCCGATGAGCTCTCCGCTCCGTTGCTGCCATTCCCGGCCTGCTTCGTCCGCCCTTTGCCTCCTTTCGCCGGCAGCGCTGCCGCCGCCTGCTGAGAGAGTTGCTGCCCCTGCTGCACCAGTCCCCGTACAATCGTCAGCATCGGAGCGCGCACTTGCGTTGCCTGCGCCTTCAGCCCGTCGTTCGCCGCCAGCGTCATCCGCAGCGCATGCAGCGTCTCCACCAGATGCAGCAGCACCATGCTCTGCGTCGTCACCCCCGACGAAAGCGCCGAATCGATCGTCGTCATCGGCGGTGGGCTTGTCTTGCTGTTCCCCTTCAGTTCCGGCAGCGATTGCTCCAGCTGTCCCACGTCCGCCGCCAGCCCCGTCCCTCCCCGCGCCACCGACGTCTCCGCGATCCGGTGCAGAGCTCCCTCGATCGCGTGCGCCAGCTCCAGCGCAGCATGCACCTGGTCTTTTTCCTGCTCCAGCGGTGCCGCAGTTCCGCCGTTGCCCTCGGCAATCTGCCGGTCCAGCGTCTTTTCCTGCTCCTCCAGATCCTGGATTCGCTGCTGGTTCGCCGCGATCGCCGCCTGGATTCGCTGCTGCTCATCGCCGCCCGCGCTCGTACCGTCCCCGCCCGCAATAAGCGCCGCCTCTGCCTTCGCCGACTCAAACGCCAGCTGCCCAATCTGCGCGGCCTGCGTAACGGCCTGCTCCCGATACACCACATCGTTCGGCTCGCCGGCCCTCTGCACCGGCTCGTTCACCATCCGGAAAAACTGGATCACTGCGTTCAGATGCGCGAGAATCGCCCCCTCCTGCCCCTTCAATCCTGGAAGAGGCGCTGCCTGCACGCCTGTCTGCGAAAGCCCCGCATCGCTCAGCCCACCCAGCCCCAGCAACACCAGTGCCGCCACCGCCGGCAATGCCAGCATCCTTCTCCGCAGGCAATCGCCGAGCACACTGCGCCGCACTTCCAATTTCGGCTTAAGCCTTTCGACCATGCCACCTCTGTCGTCCGTTTCGCTATGGATTTTTGAATTCGTGCGGAATGCAGCCGACCCCCGCCGCTCGCACTCGCCCTTGATCCTGAACCAGGACCGATAACTAAGAGGTTAACCCACTCGTCATCAGCCGGTCGCCAGTCTCGCGCTAATCATCCTGCCGCTCGCCGCTTTTCCACTGGCCGCCGTTTCGCTCCCGGCTCCAAGTTCCCAGCTTCCAGCCGGGTGCCCCACCCTTGTCGCCCGACGTTGGCGACAGGGTGGGTTTCCTGTCCGGGATCCTCCTGCCGGCCGCTAGCCCTTGCCACTACCTCTCCAACGCGCTATACACTTCACCAGTCCGCACAATCCAGCCACCATGAACAAACGCGCTTTCCTCAAGTCCTCAGCCGCCGTCGCAGCCTCCGGTATCCTGTCGCGGATGCTCCCCTCCGCCCACGCCCAGTCCGCGCCCCGCACCAACTGGGCCGGCAACTACACCTACACCGCGCCCAATCTCATCGAAGCCGCCGCTCCTGAAGACGTCCAGACCGCCGTCCGCACCTGCCACCATCTCCGCGCCCTCGGCTCCCGCCACTCCTTCAACTCTCTTGCCGACGACCCCGAAACCCAGGTCTCACTCCACGCCTTCCGCTCCATCGACATCG
>JBEKZN010000029.1:0-10273 GCA_049509815.1 Opitutales bacterium | reverse complement strand
CAGCTTCGCCGGCTGCGTCGTGATCTTGGGCAACACACCCAGGGTCAAGGTCAGGTTCGCGCTGGTCACATTGCCCAGCGAGTTGGTCACCACCACATTGTAGGCGCCCGCGTTCGTCGCGGCCATCTTCGCGATGGAATATACGGACTTCGTCGCGCCCGAAATTTTCCTGCCCTTGAATTGCCATTGGTAAGTCAAGTTGCCCGAGCCCACCGCTGTGACGGAAAAGGTCACGTTGCCTCCGGCGATCTGCATCAAATCCGCCGGTAGTACCGTGAGGGCCGTAATGACCGGCAGGTTGGCATGGACCACCAGCACCGCGGGCTGGCTCGAAACCGAGCCGCCGGCATTGGTGGCGACTGCGCGAAACTCGTCGCCCGACATCGCCAGGGTCGTGTTGCTGATGGTCAGCGTCGCGCTCGTCGCGCCGGAAAAGTTGCCGCCTGAGACGTTGCTCCAGGTTTTCCCGCCGTCCGTCGAGACCTGCCATTGCAGCGTCGGTGCCGGCGCGCCCGACGAGCTGACGGTGAAATTGGCCGAGGCGCCGGCAATCACCGTCTGGTTTCCGGGGGGAGTGACCACGTTCGGCTGCGTAACGGCCGTCAACAAAAACGCATGGGTTTGCCCGGAGGAATTGACCCCGTAGCCGCAGATTTGGCCGGCGTCGTTGATCGCGGTCGCGAACAGGCTCGACCAACCCGAGGCATTGACCGTGAGATCGGACAAATCGTACATCACGCCGTCGGAATAGATGAAGGGATGGTAGATGGGATTGCCCGAGCCATTCGTGCCGACGTCGCTGTAGCCGATGATCTGATTGTAGTCGTTGATCTCCAGCGCCTCGCTGGTGGAGCCGCCCGGAAGCACCCCCAGCCCTTGCGCCGGACCGGACACCGGCCACACGCAGGCGACGTTGATCGGGCTGCTCGCGATGTAGCTGAAACCCACCACCACCCCTTCGGCGTTGATGCCCAGCCCGATGCTGCTTTCCTGTCCGGCCAGCACGCCGAGATCGATGATGGTGTCCTGGGCCGAATAAAGCACCGCGTGGTAAATGCCGTAGCCGTCCACATCCGTGTTGCCGGTGAAACTCCAGCCCGTGGACTGCCCCGCGTCGTTGATGCTGTTCGCCTGGCTGAAAAACCCGCCCGGTAACGGACCCAAGCTATTCAGGCCGGTCGCCGGAGTATAAAGGAAGGCATTGCTGGTGTTGCCGGACAGTCCGTCGGTGAAGCTCTCCCCGACGACGCTGCCGCTGTCGTTGATGCTGTAAGAGTTGGAATTTTGATCCACCGAGGAGTTGTTGATGTCCAGCATCGCGCCGTCGGAATACACAAAGGCGTGCTGGATGGAATTGCCGAAAACATCCGCCTCCCCGATGTCGCCCGAACCGGTGATTTGCCCGGCGTTGTTGATGCCGATCGCCTCACTGCTCGACCCGCCCGGCAACACCCCGAGGTCGGTCATCGTTCCGGCGCTCCAGACAAATGCGTGATTGGCCCCGGGTGTCGTGATGCTGACCCCCACCACCTGGCCCGACGCGTTCAGGCCCAGCGCCTCGCTGTCGGCGCCGCCGAGCGTGCCCAGGTCCATGATCGCGAAGACGAGAAAATTCAACCGTGCCGGCGCACTGGTGGTGTTGCCCAGGGGATTGCTCACGACCACCGTGTAATTGCCCGCATCGGCCGCGTTGACATCACTCACCTCCAGTGTGGCGCCCGTGGCGTTGGGGATGTTCACGCCGTTAAACTGCCACTGGTAGCTCAACGGCGCCTCGCCCACCGCCGCAACCGTGAAGTTCGCGGTGCCGTTGATTGACGTTACCGACACGCTGGCTGGCTGCGCGCTGATTCCGGGCGCGGATTCTCCCGCGGGAGTCAGCAAAAACGCATGCGTATAACCCGCCGCATTGATCGCCGAGCCGGTAATCTGGCCGGCATCGTTGATGCCCGTGGCAAACTCGATCTGCCAGCCGGCGGCATTGACCGCGAGGTCGTTGAGGTCGTACAGCGTGCCATTGGTGTAGAGGAAGCCGTCGTAAACGGTTTCGTCAAATTCGTTCGCGCCGACATCGCCCCAGCCGACAATCTGGCCCGAGCTGTTGATGCCCGTGGCCTCGCTGCCCGAACCGTTCGGCAACACGCCCAAACCCTGCATACCGCCGTCGGCCGTCCAGGCGAACGCCAGCGGCGAGTTGCCCGAGACATAGCTGTACCCGACGACGGATTCGGATGCGTTCAACGCCGTCGCCTGGCTGTGAACCTGACCGGGAAGCACGCCCAGGTCGGTGATTCCGCCCGCGTCATAAAGGACGGCATGCAGGGTTTGGTTGCCGTCGGCATCCAGAATACCGGTCGCGCTCCACCCCGCCGCCTGCCCGGCATCGTTGATCGCCAGCGCGCTGGACATCGTCACATTGGCCAGCGTCGCGTTGGCCAGTTGCCCAAGGCTCATCGGGCCCGAGCCTGCGGGATAGAGAACGGCCTGGTTGTCGGTGTTCGGCGTGTAACTTTCGCCGACGATGTTTCCGCTGTCATTGATGCCGAACGCCTGGGCGTCGGTGTCGCCGGCCAGCAGGCCGAGGTTGGCCAGATTTCCGCCGGACCAAAGCACGGCTTGATCCGCCGGGCTGCCCGTCCCATCCAGCGTGCCGTTCTCGCTCCAGCCGGTGATCAAGCCGGAGCTGTTGATGGCCGTCGCCATGCTCTGATTGCCGCCCGCGAGCGTGCCCAAATCCGTCACCTGCCCGGCGGAAAACGACGCGGCGTGGATGTTCCCCGCAGCCAGCAAAATCCCGCCGACCACCTGGCCCGACGCATTGATCGCCAGCGCCTCGCTCGCCGTCCCGTTCCCGGTCCCCAAATCGGTGAAAACGTAAGCCGGTCCCGAGGCCACGGCGCTCCCGGCCCAACCGGCCGCGAGTCCGCAGAGCATCGCCCTGGCCAGTCGCAAAAAAGTCATCGTGGATTTATTCAATGGAAGGCAAAAATTGTTGTGCTGCGTCGTGCGGCCTGCGCAAAATTCCTGCGCTGCGGCGCGACGGCCAAGCGGGCTAATGTATCACTTGCTTATGGTCAGCTTCACCGAGGCGCTGGTGGCTTTGCCGGCCAGGTTCGAGGCCGCGACCCGGTAGCTGGCCACGTTGCCGGCAGTGATCTTCGTGATCGTCAGCGTCGTGCTGGTGGTGGTCCCGTTGGTGGTCGTGGTGGTGGTGGTCGCGATTTTATAATTGTTGGCGTTGGTGAGGTTGGCGCCGTTCTTTTGCCAGTTCAAGGTGAGTGGCGGGTCGCCGGCGACGACCGCGCTGAAGGTCGCCGTCGCGCCGGTCTTGAGCGTCAGAGCCACCGGTTGCGTGGTCATGGTGGGTGCCTTGGTGACCACTTGCAGCAGGACCGAATTGCTCGTGGTCGTGCCGATGGAATTCTTCAGCACCACGTCATAGGTCCCGGTATTGGCGCTGGTGACCTTCGACAACGTCAACGATGGCAGGGTGGCGTTGGCAATAGGCACTCCGCTTTTTTGCCAATGGTAGGAAATCAGCGAGCCGCTGAGGGCCGACACCATGAGCGTGACTTTCCCGCCCGCTTTCACCGCCGCTGCCGCGGGTTGGGTGACGATGATCGGCGCGGCATCGCTTAAAGGCGTGAGTAGGATGGCGTGCGCTTGCCCCGCGGGGTTGAGCGCCTGGCCGACGATCTCGCCCGAGTCGTTGATGGCGAGCGCGTCGTCAATCCGCCAGCCCTTGGCGTTCGCCGTCAGGGTGTTCATGTCGTACAGCTTGCCGCCGGTGTAAAGAAAGGCGTGGTAGATCGTGTTGCCGCTCGCGTCCGAAGCGCCGATGTCGCCATAGCCGACGATCTGCCCCGAGGAATTGACTGCGGTGGCAAAGCTGTTCGACCCGCCCGGCAGCAGGCCCAGCGCAATCAAACCGCCCAGATTCGAGTAGGTGAACGCATACGACGCTCCGGTCGAGGTGTAGTCGTACCCGATGACGTTGCCCGAGTCATTGATGCCGTAGGCGACGCTGTCCACCTGGTCCAGCAGCAGCGGAATGCTGAAAATCCCCCCGCCCGAGGCGTAGCGGATGGCCCGATAAATGTCGTTGCCCGAGCTGTCCGATTGCCCGGTGTCACTCACGCCCGCGATCTGGCCGGAGTCATTGATGCCGTTGGCCTCGCTGAAAAATCCGCCCGACAACGGGCCCAAATTGCTCATTCCCCTGGCGGGGGAGTAGATCACCGCATTTTCGTCGGCCACCGTGCCGGTGGTGGCGTCCGGCGTGTAGCTGATGCCACAAATGTTGCCCGTGCTGTTGATGCTCAGCCCCTCGCTGTCCACGTCGCCCACGAGCGCACCGATGCTCGACGTTTTTCCGCCCGAATAAAGGAAGCCCAAAACAATCGGATTGCCCAGGGTGTCCACGCCATCGGTCGTGCTCCAGCCGGTGATCTGGCCGGAGTCGTTGACGGCGTTGGCGGTGCTGTTGGCGCCGCCGGAGAACACACCCAGGTCCGTCATTTTCTCGCCCGAATACGAAAACGCGTGCACGTTGCCGCTCGCCGTCAGGCTGCCGCCGACAATTTCCCCGGAGGCATTGATGCCGAGAGCTACGCTCCAGGTGCCGCCCAGGGTTCCCAGATCGACCATCCCGTACAGCGGCACGGTCGCCCACAGCCGCGACGGCAGCAACGCCAGCAGCACGCACAGACCCAGCAAACAGGGGGGTACCGACCTAAACATAATCACGTTTGTAACTATATCCATTTTCAGGCAATAGGGAACATAAAACTAGAGTCCCCGCTGCTTCCATTTATTCCCTCCAAAACGTCACAGCCGCCGGGCGCCGTCGCCGGTGCGGGTGTTAAAAATGGCCGGGGCGTGGCCGAACTCCTTCGTGTACGCGGCGACCGCCGGCGCCGCGGTTTCGGCGGTAAACTCCGGCGTGGTCAGCGCCATGACCGCCCCGCCGAAGCCCCCGCCCGTCAGCCGCGCCCCCCACACTCCCGGCCGGCCCGCCAGATGATCCACCAGGAAATCCAACTCGGCGCAACTGTTCTGAAACAGCTCGCGCGAACTCTGGTGCGAAGCCACCAGCAGGCGGCCCACCTCGGCCAGATTCCCCTGCTCCAGCGCCTGCGTGGTCTGCCGCACGCGCTCGATCTCCTGCGTCACATGCGACACCCGCTGGAATTGCCCCGCGCTCAAGTGCGCCCGCTGCTGCCACACGTCGGCCGGAGCCAGGTCCGCGAGGCACTGCGCCTGCGGATAAAAACGGCGCAGCACCTCCAACGCCTCCTCGCACTCGGCCCGGCGCGCGGCGTAAAGCGAATCGAGCAGCGCGTGTTTCTTGCCGGTGTTGAACACCCAAAACCGCGCCGACTCCGGCAGCGGCACCGTGCTGAACGTTTCCGTCCGGCAGTCAATAAGCACCAGCCGGCCCGCCCGCCCGAAGGCCGAGCAGCCCTGGTCGAGAATCCCGCAGGGCACGCCGACAAAATCGTTTTCCGCCTGCCGGCACCAGCGCGCCAGCACCGCCGGACCCGGGTCGAAGCCAAACAGCGCGCCCAGCGCCACGGCCGTCGTCAATTCCAGCGCCGCGCTGCTCGACAAGCCCGCGCCGGCCGGCAAATCGCTGGCCAGCGCCAGATCGAAGCCGGAAGGAAAAACACAGCCGTTTTTCGCCAGCGCCCACGCCACGCCCAGCGGGTAGTTGGCCCAGGCCGCAGGACCCGTGAGCGGCGCCAGGCGATCGAGGTCCACCTCCACCACACCGGCCATGTTCGCGCTGTGCACGCGCACCCGGCGATCCTTCCGCCGCGCGGTCGCCGACTGCACCCCGCGGTCAATGGCCGCGCCCAACACCGGCCCGCCGTTATAATCCACATGGTTGCCGATAAATTCCAGCCGTCCGGGCGCGTGGGCGCACACCGCCGGCGCAGCGCCGAATTGTTGCGTGAAAACATCGGAGGCAGACATAGGCAAAAGACAATAAATTGAAACGGCTCCCGGCCGGACTTCGTGCTCAAGCTCCGCTGGGACGTGCTTACTCGTCGTCCCCAAAATCATACGCCACCATGCGGCGCACCGCGTCCTTGACCGGACCTTGGACGAATTTCACATGATCCACGTGCTTGGTGTATTTCTTGAGCGCCTTCCGGGACTTGAAATCCATGGAAATCGCGACCGCAAAGGAATCATCCACCACGCCGCGGTCCGATGGCACCGCCGGGCCGAAGCGGAAATGCTTCACGCCCGGAATGTCCGCCAGCTTTTTGGCGCCCGCGAGAAGATCGGCGGTTTTTTTATCGACGGGTTTGTCCACCCAGAAAATGGCAACGTGGGTAATCATGGCGATGGGCCGGTCCTCGGCCCTCCCTTTCTACAGGCTGTGGCGCGCCGGAAAAGCAAAAAGGAGCCGTTCCGCGCCGAATTTTGCCTTTTGACCCGCGGCGAGTATGTTTAACATTCGGGGCTGGTGGCCGTCCCGGCCGCGCCCGACCCATGCAACCGGTCTCCTCCCCCCAGGAAGTCGCCGAACTCGAGATCGCCCTTGAGCGGGCCCGCCGCGTGCCCGCCTTCCGCGCGTTGCTGCTGCTGTGCTGGGGCCTGATCATGGCCAAGTGCCTGCTCGTGCAATGGGCTATCCTGACCTACCACGAACGCATCAACGGCGTCATCATGGTCTGGGTGCCCTCCGTCTCAGTCTGCGCCGGCATCACCCTCTATTATGCCTACCGCGTGTTCCGCGAGTTGCCGACCATGCCCCTTAGCGGCCGGATCGTCAGCGCCACCTGGGTCGGCTGTGGCACGGCCTTCCTCGTGTTGATCGTGGCCGTGGTGGTCTTCGGCGAATTTTCCGGCTACCTGCTGCCGGCGCTGGCCGCCGTCCTTCTGGGCGTCGGCTATTACATTCACAGCGCAACCGGCTACCGCGTGCTCTTCCGCGCGGCCGCCGTCGGCTGGTGGTTCGCCGCGCTATGGCTCTTTGGCCATCCGGACATCGACTCGCTGGCGTGGATGTCGCTGTTCCTGGTGCTGTTTGAAGTGCTGCCCGCGACGTGGCTCTATTTTGCCGCCCGCCGCGCCGCCAAACTCACCGCGCCCAAGCCCGCCTGAAATCCGCGCCGGCCGCGGCCCGGCTACTTGCGCTCCGGGGCGCGATACGAATAATAGTCGTAGTACTTGTACGAGTAGTAGCCCGGCTCGCGGTGGTCGATGAAGTTGACCACCAGCCCGTAGATACGCACGCCCCGGCGGCGCAGGCTCTCGAGCGAGGCGCGAATCTGGCGCAGCCGCGTGTGCCCGGCCCGCACCACGAAAATCACCGCGTCGGTGCGCGTGGCGAAGCTCGCGGCATCGTCCGTGGCCATGATCGGCGGGCTGTCAAACACCACAAAATCGTATTTCTTTTTCAAAAACTGCATGGTCTCGCGAAACCGATCGTTCATCAGCAGCTCGCCTGGGTGCGCGGGGTACTGCCCGCTCGCGATCACGTCAAGATTCTCGAAGCTCGTGGGCTGGATGACGTCCTCAATCGGCACCCCGTCCTGGATGTGCTCGGCGAGCCCTGGCACGTTCTTCAAGCCGAACCGCTTGTAAAGCTGGCCGCGGCGCAGGTCGGCGTCCACCAAAAGCGTGCGCGACGAGGCGAACCCGAGCGTGATGGCCAGATTCGACGAAATCGTGGACTTGCCCTCGCCCGGAATCGAACTGGTCACGACAATCGTCCGCGGGCGCTGGCCGAGATGATCCATGTACAGCAAGGACGATCGGATGTTGCGACACGACTCCGCGAACATCAGCCGCTGGTCGTTGCTTCTCAGCAGTTCAACCTGACCGCTGACCCGCCGCTGCATCGGAATGATGCCCAGCATTTGCTCGTCAAACCGCTGCGTCACGTCCTCGACCGACATCACCCGCCCGTCCACCATCCCCAGCATGAAAATCAGCGCCGCGCCGGCCACCAGCCCGGTCATCGCTCCCGTCGCAATCTGCTTCGTCGGATTCACCGGCACCGGGGCCGCTGCCGACGCCGGCTCCAGGATGGACAGCAGTTCCGCGTCCACCCCCTGGTCCAGCGTGATCGAGGTTTTCGTATTGCCAAGCATGTCCTGGGTTTTCTCGTAATTCTCCAAATCCGCGTGCATTTGGTCGTATTCCGCCTGCAGTTCGCTGAACTTCAGCGCCCGCACCTGGGAGTCCTTCACCTGCGCCGTCAAATGCACGACTTCCGCCTCAAGCGCGGCGCGGCGCTCGTCCAGCAACGCCACAATCTGCCGGCGCAGCACTTCCAGCGTGCTTTCGAGGGTGTTGATCTGCTGCGTCAGCGCCAGCATCTTGGGGTGGGTGGGCCGCAGCACGTCGGCAAACGATTCCCGTTCGGCCTTGCGCTGGCGCAATTCCTGTTTGGCCTCCTGGTAGGCCGGATCGGTCGGGACCACGCCGTCCGGCCCCAGCAGCCATTCGTCCACATCCTCGACGTTGCGCCCGGCGATGTAGTCGTCGAAATTCGCCGAGTCCAGCAATTGCAACTGCCGCTGGACCCCGGCGAGGCGGCTTTCCAGTTGGGCCTCGTCGTCGCCCGCCGACTTGCTCTGCTCCTCGACCGACACCATGTTGTTCCTTTTCAAAAATTCATTTATTTCCTCTTCCTTTTTCGAAATCTTGTCCCCGAAATCGAGCTGCATGGCCATCGTTTCATCCGCGTACTCCCGCATGAACTGGTCGCGCTGTTCCTTCCGGTAGTCGAAGAACGCCTTGATGACCGCGTTGAGGTAATACTGGGTGTAAAGCGGATCGGGTCCCGTGGCCGACAGGCTGATCACGTTGGCGTTGTTCACCTGGGCCGCGCCGACCCCGACGTAGGGCGGCGGGGTCGGAAATTCCTGCGGGTATTCCGCCTGCACGATCGCCTGCGCCCGCCGCGCCACCTCCCCGCTTTGCAATAGGTATTCGGTGGTGGCGTAAAAGTTCGAATACTCGTCCTGGTAGCTCGCGCCCAAGCCGGTGTTGATGCGCCCGCGCAGCGTCAGCTCCGCGCTCGATTGATACTGCGGTATGCTCTGGTACTGCTTGTAGGCTTGCATGCCCACGCCCCCGGCCACGGTCAGCAGGAAGATCCACCAATAGCGCTTGAGAAAAATCCGCGCGCGAAACAACCACGAATGCAAGGCCTCGGACCATTCGACGTTCTCGGAGCCTTCGGCGGCGGCGGGGGGTGCGGGAGCGGGCATGGGAGAAAATGAAATGAAATCCGTCCGGCTGGGCGCGAGCTACATTTTTATCCAGTCCTGCGGCACGATGATCATGTCGCCGGCCTGCACCGTCGCATCCTTCTCGCGCTCGCCCTTGTTGAGCACGGCGCCGATGTTCACGGTGTGGTCATGCCGCTTGCCCTGCTCATCGTAATGCACCACCTCCACGTCCTCCTCGTCGGCCCATTCCGTGAAGCCGCCCGCCTGCAACACCACCCACGAAACGGTGGTGTTGGAACCCGCGGGCAGCCCGATCATGCCCGGCCCCCGCACGTCGCCGGTGATGGTCACGTAGCCGCTGGCCTCACCCTTGGGCGGCACCAGGATGATGTCGCCGGCCTGCACCACCACGTCCCCGGTGCCCTTGTCGATGATGTTCTGCACATTGACCTCCATTTTCGACGGGCTCTTCCCGGTCGAATCGGGGCGCATCACGCTCACACGGGTGGGATCGGCCTGTGGCGCCAGGCCGCCCGCCGCCCACAACGCGCTCCATACCGTCAGCACATCATCGGGCGGGACGTTCACCGGACCTTGGTGCCCCACCGCCCCGAGTACATAGATTTGATTGTGCGAGTGGTCGGCCGTGTCGGGCATTGCCAGCACGGTGGCATGAAAATACAGGGTGCTTTCCAATTCCTTCTGCAGAGCATATGCCATCACCCGCAATGTCTCTCCGGCCACCGGACGCGGCCCCAGGTACGGCACGTTGACCAGGCCCTTTTCGTTCACCATCATCGGGTGCGGAGGATCGCGGTCTTCCAGCACCTGGTAGTAGAACCGGTCGCCGGTCGCCAGCTTGTGGGTGTTGTCGATCATGTCCATCGACGAAGGCATGGTGATTTCCGGGGTGGTCAGGCCGGAGCCGGAGGCCATGATGCCCGCGTAGCCCGTCCCGGCGGGCACGGTTTTGGGTGCCGTGCCATTGCCCGCGGAAACATCTACGCCCGGCGGTGGCGGCAAAGTGTTATTGCCGCCTGACATTGGCCCCGGCGTCATCGGCCCTGCCGTCAAAGGCC
>JBEKZN010000289.1:0-3289 GCA_049509815.1 Opitutales bacterium | reverse complement strand
TATCGCCGTCGCGGCCATCGGCAGCGCCACCCGCGCCTTCCCGCGCAGCTTCGCCAGCTCGCGCTGCTTCTCCGCCGCCGTCCCGCCCACCCCGTGGTGGCCCGCATGGTCCATCATCGCCATCCCGTCGTGCCCGTGATGTTCCCCGTGCCCCGCCGACTCATCCACCAGCGCGTAACCCAGCGGTTCGACCGCGCTCGCCAAATCCTCCGCCTTCACCCGTTCCTCGTCGTAGGAAATTCTCGCCGACTCCGCCCCGTAGTTCACTTCCGCCGCGCTCACGCCCGCCCGCTTGCGCAGCGCCTTCTCGATCGCTGCCGCGCACGACACGCAATGCATCCCCCTCACCGCGAATGTCTTCGTCACCGTCATCTCAGTGCGCCAGATTGTAAATTTTCACCAGCTCGCGGATCGCCGCGCCCTTGTCCTCGCGCATCCGCGCCATCACGCAGGTGTCCAGGTGCCCCGCCAGCAGTTCCCGCTCCACCGCGCGCAGCAGGCCAATCACGCTGTCCGCCTGCTGGATGATCTCCGGACAGTACGCGTCCTCCTCGATCATCGCGATCACCGTCTCCAGCGTGCCGCGCGCCTGCTTGGCCAGCTTCAGCAATTTTTCCTTCTTGGTCGGAATGCGTTTTTTCATGGTGTTGAGTTCAACCTATACCCTAGGTTATAGGTTATTGAAAAAAATGCAAGCTGTCGCCTTCATTGGCCTCCAGCCTCGATCTGCGGCTTCCTCCCTCCTCCTTGCTCCTCATTCCCTGCCGCGCTGACCGCGGTCTCTGCCTTTTCACTCTTTACCCTTCACCTTTCACCCTATCGCCTACTCCAGCCCGCTCACTTCCACCACCCGCGCCGTCTGCGGCCCCCGCGCCGTCACCCGCTCGTGGTTCCCCTGGCTCACCGGCAGCACGAACAGCGACAGCACCCCGTCCCGCCGCCACCGCGCCAAATCATACTCTGGCTCCCAGTCCCCCAGCGGCCCCGCCAATACATCCATCGCCTGCCAGTCCGTGTACGGCGGCTTTGCCGCGTACAGCCGCACCCCGCCGCCAAATTCATTGTCCCGCGTGATCATGTACGCCGTTCCGCTCTTGCTCACCGCCAGCTCCGGCCGCGACATCGGAATCTCCAGCGTGCCCTGCCCGCCGAGGCTGAACGCCTGCGTCCGCTTGCTCACCTGCGCCGCGCTCCACTTTTGCCCGTCAAACCACAGGTGATAATACTGCGGCACGCCCTGCGCATCGCTGCGGTAGTAGGAAATATGCGGATGCCCCTGCGCATCCGTCGCCAGTGCGCAGGTGTTGATCAAATTCTGCCCCTTGGGAATTGTTTCCACCACCACGTCCGCCCCCGGCATGATTGGCGTCGCCAGCACCTTCCCTGCGCTGTTCTCCCACGTCTTGCCCCCGTCCTTCGACCGGATGTAGCAAATATCGTGGTTCGTCGCCGCGTCCGGCGTGTCGCGCCAGCACCATGCCACATTGATCGCCCCGTCCGCCCCGATCTCCGGCCTCCACCAATACGGGCTGCACTGCCCCGCTCCCTCGATCAGCGGCGAATCCACCGCCTGCCACGCCCGCGTCTTCGCGTCATACCGGTCCACGCACAGCCGCCCGTTGCCGCTCTGCCCGTCCCGGTAGAAAAACCACAAATCCCCCGACGGCGCGGGCACAAACGTCGGATACGTCACCCGCGTCTCCAGCTTTCCCGTCATTTTCTCCGGCGCGCCGAACGCCGCCCAGTCGCCCGTCCCGCTCGTGCGCCGGTAATGCAACGGCCGGTTGTGATGGTCGTACGACAAGTGCAGCGTCCCGTCCGGCCCCAGCCCCAGCACCACGTCGTTGTGCGCGTCGCTCACCTTCCCCGCGCTGTCCAGCGTCCGCACGTCCCACGTTTTTTCACCCAGCAACCGCCGCGCCACCACGATCTTCCCATCCTGATCGTAATACGTCGCGTACTGGTATTTCCCGTCGCTCGCCAGCGCTTCCAGCCGGAAAATCGTCGCGTTCACCTCCGTCGCCGCGTACGCCGGCCCGATTGGGTACTCTGTCACCGCCGGCGCCCCCATCGCGCTCGCCCCACTCGTCAGCGCCATCCCCCACGCCAGCCATCGCAGCATCGAGCGCATGAAAGCAAAAATTCGCCGCTAGCTCCTCATCCTCCGGGTTTACGGCGCCGCCGGCAACGGCGTCCCCGCCGGAGTCGCCGTCGTATTTCCGGCCGGTGCGGCCGCCTGCGCCGCCGCCTTCGCCGCGGCCTCGGCTTCCGCCTGCGCGGCCGCTGCCCGCTCGGCCTCCGCCTTCGCCGCCATCGCCTGCGCCGCGGCCTGCTGCTCGGCCAGCTTTTCCGCCGCCGCCTGCTGCTCGGCCGCGAGTTCCGCCGCCTCCGCCGTCTTCGCCGCCGGGATCGCCGCCACGATCTGTTGCGCCATTTGCCCCACCAGCGCGCTCATCGCCTCCACATAACCCTGGTACGCTGGCACCCCCGGAGTCGAATCCGCCGTCAAATTCGAATCCTGCACCACATAGTTCGGCTGGCCGTCCGGACCCGTGATCCGCCAGCGCGCCCGCAACGTCACCTTCCCGCCTGGCACCCCGTCAAACTGGTACACCAGCGTGTACACCTCAAACTCGTGCGCGAACGTCCGCGTCAGCGGAAACAACGCCACGTCGTTGCTCCCCGACAGCGTGGCGACGTCCTGCACCAGCACCCGCGCAAACCCGTCCGTCAACGTCTCCGCCCACCGCTGGTATTCGTTCACCGTCACCTGGCTGCTCCCCGCGCTCGCCACCATCTGCGGCCGGTCCAGATACCCCGGCAACTCCGGGCTGAACACCCCGATCGCCACTCCCGGCGCCGGCGGCGTGCTCGGCGCGGCGCTCTGCGGCAGCGCGCTCAACACATAAAATTGCGAATTGTCGGGCTTCGGCGACAGAAAACTGCCGCAACCCGCCAGCATGCCGGCGGTCAGCGCGGAAGCGAGCAAACAAGCGCATCGGGTGCGGTGGTTCATGGTCGGAGGTGAATTGGTGGTTGATAAAATGGTGCAAATGCCTTCGTCACTGCGCGGTCGTCGCGTTCCCGGCCGGCGGCGCGCTCGCGGACGTCGTCGTGTTCCCCGCCGGCGCGGCCGGTTCCGCCGTGCCCGTGGCCGTCGTCGTGTTTCCAGCCGGCGGTGCGGCCGGTGCGGCCGGCGGCATCGGCGCCGGCGGCGGCAGCGGCCCCGGCGGCGGCTTGCCCGTCAGCAACGAATTCGGGTTGCGCTCCAAATAATCCGTGAGCACCG
>JBEKZN010000288.1:0-3296 GCA_049509815.1 Opitutales bacterium | reverse complement strand
TCACCATGAAAAACCCCTTCACCCCGCTCCTTTGCCTCGCCTTCCTGCTCGCCTTGCTCTCCTCGGCCGGCTTCGTCTCGGCGCAACCGGTTCTTCCTCCCGCCACTCCAACTCCTGCGCCGGAAAAAGTGACCGAACTTAAAACCGCCGACATCAAGGACCTCAGGGTCGGCGCCCCCTCCCTCATTTTCAGTTCCGCCGGCATCAAAAACGTCTATACACCGTATGGCATGGATCTCCAGACGGGAGCGCCCGCCTACCTGCTCATGCTAGTTTACGAGTTGCGCCACGCCCAGTCCATCTCCTTCGATGCCTATACTTCCGCCGACGCCTACCAGCGCGCTAACGGCCTGCTCCAGGTCCAGGACCTCACCCTCAACTACGATTCGCTGAAATAAACCGCTCCAGTCGCGCCGTCACTCGTTCTTTGCCCAACACCCGCAGCATCCCGTAAAAACTCGGCCCCACGCTCATGCCCGACAGCGCGAACCGCGCCGCGTGAATATAATCCGCCGTCTTCACTGCGTGCTTTTCCGCCAGTTCCTTCACCTTCGCTTCCAGCGCCGTCTCCGAAAAATCCTCCTGCGCTGCCAGCGCCTCGCAAAGCTCGCGCAGCCGCGCCGCCGGATCGCCGTTCTTCTTCAATTTCTCCACCACGCCCGCTTCCAACGGATAATCCTCGCGGAAAAAATACCCGCAAAAATGCGGCAACTCGTCCAGCGCGCGGATTTTCTCCTGGCACAATGTCAGCACCGCCGCCATGTATTCCGCCGGCGTCTCGGCTTTCACCAACCCCGCAAGTTTTAAAATCTCCGCGCCCGTCTTCACCAGCGCGTCCGCCGGCATCTGCCGCACATAGACCATGTTGATGTGCGCCATCTTCTTCTCGTCGAACCGCGCGTTCGTCTGGTTGATCCCCGGCAGATCGAACAGCCGCACGATTTCCTCGATCGGCAAAATCTCCCGGTCGTCCTTCGGCGACCACCCCAGCAGGCACAGATAATTCCGCACCGCCTCCGGCAGGTAATGCTTCTGCTGGTACTCCTCGATCAGCGCGCCCTGGTCCCGCTTGCTCATCTTCCCCGCCCCGTGCGTCTTCAAAATGAGCGGGATGTGCGCGTACACCGGCGCCGGCGCGCCGAACGCCTTGAACAGCTCCACGTGCCGCGGCGTGTTCGACAGATGGTCCTCCCCGCGGATCACATGCGAAATCTTCATCGTGATGTCGTCCACCACGTTCACAAAATGAAACACCGGATCCCCGTTTGCGCGGAAGATCACAAAGTCCTCGTCCACCTCCCGCTCCACGCGCCCGCGCACCGCGTCCTCGATCACCGCCGGCGCGTTCTTCACCTTCTCGATGTGCTTCTGCTTGTGGTCGTCCCACGCCTGATACCGCTCGCCCAGCAGCTTGAAATAAACCGCCCCGTCCTTTTCATACGCCCGCCCCGCCGCAAACAGCCGCTCCCGGTACTCCCGGTAAATCGCCCCGCGCTCGCTCTGGAAATACGGCGCACAGGGCCCGCCTTTTTCCGGCCCCTCGTCCCAGTCCAGCCCCAGCCAGCGCATCCCGTCCAGCAGCACCCGCAGCGCCTCCGCCGTGTTGCGCTCCTTGTCCGTGTCCTCGATCCGTAAAATAAACGTCCCGCCCGTGTGCCGCGCGTACAGCCAGTTGAACAGCGCCGTGCGCGCGCTCCCGATGTGGAAAAATCCCGTCGGGCTGGGCGCAAATCGAACGCGTACCGGTGAGGTGGACATGGGCGAAACCCCGAACAATGCCAGCCCCCCCGCCAAAGGAAAAGCCCGAAAGTAAGCCGAATTCCCATCCCGAAAACTTTGCCGCCTGCATCTTTGCGCGAATCATGCTGGCCTCTCTCCCAATCTTACAGCATTCAGCAATCAGAAATCCGCAATCTCCTCCCATGTCCTACCAAGGCCCCGCCCTCGACGTCCCGCGCCTCTTCGCCGACCTCCCGCCGCTCGCCGCCGCCGCCGGCTTCACCGTCGAATCCTTCGGCGAGGCCGCCGGTTATCCCCTCCTCGTCCTGCGCCGTCCCAGTCTCCTGCCCGCCGCCCCCACCCTCTACCTCTCCAGCGGCATTCACGGCGACGAACCCGCCGGCCCCCTCGCCCTCCTCGAACTCCTTCGCGCCCGCGCGTTCGCCGACCATTTTAACTGGCTCCTCTTCCCCGCCCTCAACCCCGGCGGCCTTCTTCGCAAAACCCGCGAAAACCCCGATGGCTTCGACGTCAACCGCGACTACCGCCACAGCCTAACCCCCGAAGCCCGTCAGCACCTCGCCTTGCTCTCCAGCGAAAAAGCCGCTGGACGCGGCGTTTACGCCCTCTGCCTCTGCCTCCATGAGGACTGGGAATCGAAAGGCTTCTACCTCTACGAACTCAATCAAACCCCGCAGCCCCTCATCGGCCCCGCCATCCTCGCCGCGGTTGACCCCATTTGCGGCGTGGACCGCTCCCCCGTCATCGAAGGCATGGAAGCCCAGGACGGCCTTATCACCCGCCCCATCGCCGCCCTGGCCGACCGCCCCCAGTACGCCGAAGCCATGTGGCTCGCCCTCCAGCACACCCCCCACAACATCACCCTCGAAGCCCCCTCCGCCCAGCCCCTTGAAACCCGCGTCGCCGCCCACCTCGCCGCCGTCCGCACCGCCCTAGCCGCTTGGGAAAAAACCATTTAAAGTCACGCCACTCATTCAACACCTTTAACCCTTCCACCTTTTAACACTTCACCACCTTCACTTCTTCACCCCACTCGCCAGCAGCGTCTCGAAATACGGCTCCTTTTCCTCCTTCGCCACCACCCCGACTTCCACCTGCGCGAACCCCGCCTTCCGCAGCCACTGGTACAGCGTGTTCTCCGTGAACCCCAGCCACCGGTCCGCGTACAGTTCGTGCGCCTTCTCGAACGTGTGCTCCTTCAAGTCCAGAATCAGCACCAGCCCGCCCGGCTTTAAAATCCGGTACGCCTCCGCCAGCGCCTTCGGCGGATGCTCCGCGTGATGCAGCGCCTGGCTCAACAATGCCAGATGCACGCTCCCCGCCGGCAGCGGCACCGCCTCGATGTCCCCCAGCTTGTACTCCAAATTCGCGATCCCGTGCTTCTTCGCCAGCTCGCTCCCGAACTCCACCATCTTCGGCGCATTGTCGATGCAGAACACAAACTCCGCGTGCCGCGCCAGCAATTGCGAAAGCACCCCCTCGCCCGCTCCCAAATCCGCGATCCGGATCGCCGGCGTCAGCCGCAACAGCAAATGCCCGATCGCCTCCCACGACCG
>JBEKZN010000287.1:0-3298 GCA_049509815.1 Opitutales bacterium | reverse complement strand
CCTCCGTAATTCTACCTAGCCCTATCCCTCTTTTCCTCAAAAGACCTCTGCTAAAAATCTTCTTTCCTGCTTTCTTTTCCGCGAAAAAATTTGAATTTAAATAATTTATCGCCAGCAACTTGCGTCAAATTTATCCCCCAAAAATGCCCCGGCATAAAACCACCCCCATCCTCCTCTCAATCCTGAAGACTGCGATTGCCATTTCCACCCAAATGTGCCATCATTCCCGTTTTTACCGGTCCTTGGCCATCTCCCTGATGAGTTCGACTCTCCATGCGATCCCCCATCATCGCGCCCACCAGCCGCGATCGCACAGCCGCACCCACGAGACTTTGCCGCCCGAGGACGACGAACTGCGCGCCTTAAAGCGCGAACTCGCCGCCGCCAAGGAACGCTTCCTCCAGCTCGCCCAGGACGCCGAGCGCGCCCGCCGCGCCGCCACCGACCTCGAAACCCAGGCCCGCGCCCGCCTTAACGCCGCTGCCGAAGTCCTCCAGCGCGCCCGCTTCGAACCCGACGGCCCGCCCCTCAACGCCGCCGTCGAAGGCGCCCTCTCCGCCATCCGCTCCCTCGCCGCCTCGCTGCCTCCCGTCTCCACCCCGGCGAATTAGCGCCCCGCCATCGGTGGACTGCGCTTGTTGGGCGCCCCTCATTAGCCGCCCGTTTTGTGCGCGCTTGTCTTTTTTGCGACTAAGGACTTAAGTGGTGGTTAATACCCTGTTCGGTGGCCATCCAGCCACCGTTGTTGGTATTGTTCTGGCCCGATTAAATACCCCATGAATTCAACCATCCCCTCGCGTCTTCGTCGTCTCGCCACTCTCGCCTTCGCCGTTATTTCTCTTGCGGCCCCTGCCCTTCGTGCGGACGATGCCGCCCCCGTTGTCGCCCAGCCCGATGCCAGCGCCCCTGTCACGGTCACCGACAACGGCAACTCATGGACCCTCGATAACGGCATCGTCAAGGTCACCGTTTCCAAGCGCACCGGCAACCTGTCCTCCTTGGGTTATAAGGGCATCGAGACCCTCACCAACGGCGGCATCTGGGAGCAAAACCCGTCCACCACCGCGTCCATTGGCGGCTTGACCGACTCCATCACCATCGACCCCTCGAAAAACGGCGGCGCGCGCGGCGAAGTCTCCGTCAA
This sequence comes from Opitutales bacterium, assembly GCA_049509815.1. Lineage (GTDB taxonomy): Bacteria > Verrucomicrobiota > Verrucomicrobiia > Opitutales > JABDGR01 > CAZDAQ01. The sequence continues at coordinate 2,154 of JBEKZN010000287.1, read as the reverse complement.
GGGCGTCACCAACGATCAGGTCCAGCTCAGCGGCGGGGTCGGCGGCACCACCAATTGCGACATGGAAATCCGCTATGCCCTCGGCCGCGGCGAAAGCGGCGTGTACGCCTATGCGATTTTTACCCACCCCGCCACTTACGCCGGCAGCGGCGGCTTCGCCGAAAGCCGCTTCATCACCGAAATGAACCGCACCTTCGACTGGATCTCGGTGGACAAGGACCGCAACATGCTCGAATGCGCGCCCACCGACTGGGGCACCGGCGTCGTCGTCCACGCCAAGGAGCAGCGCATCATGAGCGTCGGCGTTTACAAAAACTCCGTCGAGCACAAGTACACCTACACCGGCGTCCAATACAAATGCCCCGCCTACGGCTGGTCCAGCACCAAGGACCATATCGGCATGTGGTTCATCAACCCCTCCATCGAATACCTCAGCGGCGGCGCCACCAAGACCGAATTGGACTGTCACTTCGGCGACAACGATAACCCGCCCCCCATCATCCTCGACTACTGGAAAGGCAGCCACTACGGCGGCTCCGCCCTCAGCATCGCTGACGGCGAACAATGGAGCAAAGTCATCGGCCCCATCTACGTTTACCTCAACTCCCTGTCCAGCTACCAAACCCCTTCTGCCGACGACCTGACCACCCTCGCCTCCACCGCCGGCAACCCCACCGTCCCCGCCGCCTGGAAAAACAACGCCGATGCCCTCTTCGACGACGCCCTCGCCCAGGCCAGAATCCAAAAAGCCGCCTGGCCCTACGACTGGGTTCTCGGCGTCGATTACCCCCACAAAAGCGAACGCGGCACCGTCACCGGCCAGCTCGTGGTCAATGATCCTCTTGCACCGACGCCTTGGACCCAATTCACCCACCTCACCGTCGGCCTCGCCTACCCCGATACCGTCCCCGGCTTCGACACCGGCGGCAGCGGCGGCCGCGGCTTCCGCGGTGTCACCTGGGTGAACGATGCCAAGCACTACGAATTCTGGAACGACGGCGAAGCCGACGGCAATTTCACCATCCTCAACGTCCGCCCCGGCAACTACACTCTCCACGCCTTTGCCGACGGCATCCTCGGCGAATTCGCCCAGACCAACATCACCGTCGCCGCCGGCCAAGCCCTCGACCTCGGCAAGCTCGTCTGGAAACCCGTCCGCTACGGCACCCAGCTCTGGGACATCGGCTATCCCGACCGCACCGCCGAAAAATTCTTTAAAGGCGACCCCGCCAACTACTGGCTCTGGGGTTGGAACATGCGCTACGCCCTCCTCTTCCCCAACGACCTCACCTACACCATCGGCAAAAGCGATTACCATAAGGATTGGTTCTTCGAGGAAGTCCCCCACGCCACCGACTTGTCTTTCGTCAACCCCGATGCGAAGGACCCCGCCAACCAGCCCTTCGGCTGGGTGAAGTCATTTTCCACGAGCGAATACCCGCAAACCAACACCTCCGGCCCCTGGCGCATCTGGGGCCGCGGCCGCGCCACCACTTGGACCATTAAATTCAACCTGGACCTGCCCCAATCGCCCCAAGGCTACGCCGCTTTGCGCGTCGCCCTCGCTGGCGCCGATGGCAACGGCGGCCTCGCCGTTGCCGTTAACGGCAAGGACGTCGGCACCATCCACCCCTTCGCCACCAACGCCATCCGCTACAACACCGATAAAGGCGTGTGGCAGCAGGAAACCCTCACCTTCGACGCCTCCGTGCTGAAGCCAGGCGATAACGAAATGACCCTCACCGTCCCCGCCGGCGACCTCGAAAGCGGCGTCGTTTGGGACTACCTCCGCCTCGAGCTCAACCAAAACTACCACCTCGACGGCACCCCCATCTCTCAATCGTCAAGCTCTTGATCCACCCCGCCTCCTTCGGCGACGAAGGCTGAACTTGCCCTCGTGTTGGCCTCGCCCCGAGTAACATTCGCACCCCTGCAGCTCTTCACCCCCACCCAAAAGCCTGCCCCATGAATTCGATCGCCTTCGCGGGCCTTCGCCGTTCCGCCGCATTTGTTCTCGCTGCGGCCATCCTCGCCGCTCCCGCTCTTCGCGCCGACGACACCGCCCCCGTCGTCGTCCAACCCTCCGTCAACACCCCCGTCACCGTCACCGACGATGGCAACACCTGGACGCTCGACAACGGCATCGTCAAAATC
>JBEKZN010000286.1:0-3310 GCA_049509815.1 Opitutales bacterium | reverse complement strand
GGGCTCGCCTGACCATTTCCTCCAGCGTGATCGGGACCTGTCGACCGCCGAGGGGCTGAGCGCCGAGCGTCGGCGGCGGACGCCGGGGCCGGGCGACAGCCGCACCCGAAACCTGTCCGCGAGGGGCGGCCCTCTGGCTCCTGTGACCTCGCCACCATCCGTCCCGGCCCACAAGGGACGCTGCGCTCAAAGCCCTTGTGGGCCGGGCCATCTGTCGGCGCGGGGCGGTCACGAGCCGACGGGCTCGCCCCCCAACCCGACAGGAGCTTTCCATGCTGCTTTCACCCCAACCTTCCCCTTTTGCCGACGCCCTGACTCATTTCGAGGCGCAGGCCCTGCTTCTGGACGACCCGCGGCCGCATCCCCCGGAAGAGGCGCTCTATCAGCTCGGCGCCGGCGTGATGAATGAGCTCGTCGATCTCCTCTCGGAGACCGCCCTCGAAGACTTCAGCGGACCGATCTGCGAGGCGCTGATCGGCGCCTTCCACTCGGCGGCGCAACGGATCGAGCGCGAGGCCGACAAGAGCCGGGACACGCTGAACGCCCTGGTCCGGGACTTCGACGGATCGGAGGTGCTCGACACCGAGATCCAGGACGCCACCCGCAAGGCGCGGGCGGCGGATATCGCCACGCTGGCGCTGGAGATCGTGCGAGACGCCGCCGCGGCGAGCTACACGACCTCGACCGGCGAGGTCTGGAGCCCCTGGAAGGGCTCGGTGCGGGCTTCGCGCGTCACCGCCGCGCAGATCGACGCCAGGGAGGCTCTGCGGGCCTCCAAGGCCCGCAGACATGCCGCCGCCTGCCCCGGCGCCACCATCGTCGCGTTCCGCGCGGCCCCCCAGGCCGACACCGCGGAAGACGCCGGCCGCATCTTCGACGCCTTGAACTGGGCGCTGGGCCAGTGGCCGGACATGGCGTTGGCGACGTCCGGAGCCAAGGGCGGCGAGAAGCTGGCCGTCAAATGGGCCAAGCAGAAGGGCGTGACCCTGGTGCTGGCCAGGGCCGACTTCGACCGCAATGGCCGCGCCGCGCCGTTTCGAGCCAACGATGAACTGCTGGAGCTCGAGCCGGTGTGCGTGCTCACCCTGGCCAATTCGATCAACGCGGACCGCGCCGCGGGCCTGCGTCCCTTCGGGCCGGCGCTGAACCTGGCCGAGAAGGCCACTGAGAAGGGCATTCGCCACCAGCCGGTGCGGGCGCGGGGTTGACCCCCGCATGCGGCGGCCCCGCGGGCCGCCGCACATCCCGCAGGCGACGTTTTTTGGCGCTGGCTGGCGGCCTGAGCGTTTCAGCGCCTGCCGGCCGTCACCTCCCCTCCCCTCCCCCGTTCTGCGACTGACGCGGGCTCTTTGCGATCGATCAGCAACCTAGGACGGGTCCGTCCGGACCCAAGGCGACCTCGCCGGGCGAGGCGAGCCTTGAGGGACCCTCCGGTCTTCCGCCGCTTCGCTCCCGTGCAGACCGGTTTCCACCAGCCTCGGCCTTGGGGCCGTCCGTCTCCCCGACCTCGCCGGTCGCACGATCGCGGGATGAGCCCGCCGGTCGAAGCAGACGGGAGACGAAGATGGCGAGCGTGGCGATGGCGCAGGCGGTGATGGAACACGCCCAGGAATTCTACAACGTCAGCACCTGGTACGTGGTCGCCGAGTGCTGGGATGTGTGGTCGGTCCTGGAAGAGCTCGACCGGGTGGAGGACGAAACCCAGGTCCCCTTCGTGCTCGACGTTGGCGCGATCTCACACTTCGCGAAGGTTGTTGAGGTCGACAGGTTCATGCGTTGACCGGCGTCAGGGCGGCCGCTGGCGCGGCCGCCCTCCCAGCGGAACGGTAACGGAACACAGATCAAGCCGTAGCGTCCGAAAGCCCTTAAGCCACGAGGGGTTGGGGTTGGTGATTCGTTCTGCTTGGGCTGCTCTCTGACGCGAATCGCACCCCAGAGGGGGACGCCACGCATTGCCGGAGCGCGCGAACAGGGCGATTAACCATGTAACGAACTTTATAACCCGGTTAGGTTTCACGTGAGCGATAGCTTACGGAAAGACAATCACTTTTCGGACGCGCCGGCATCGCCTGACGTGCAGGTATTCTCCGCCCTCGCGCGCGCTGAAGACACCGTCAGTCGGCTGGACGAGCGGGCCAGGTCTTCGGGGTTCGTCGCCGGCTGGCGGGCGCGCGCCGATGTGCGCGCTGTCACGGCGGCCATGGCCGCCGCCGGCCAGCTGGTCCATCCGGAAGACTTGATCCTGCATGATCTGGGCGCGGATGCGCGCCTTCCGGACGCCAGCGTCACTCAGGCCCGCGGACTTCTGCGGGCTCGGCAACGAGCGTGGCGCGGCGGTGAGGAAATGCTCAGCTGGCAGGGCGTCTCCTGGCTCAGCGGTCGAACAAACGTCGCCCCGCCACCCGGGCCGCGTCCGACGACTCGCGTTGGGGGTGGCCGCGCGCCGAACGCCGGCTATGAGCCGCTGTCCGCGTTTTTCGAGCAACTGGCGAAGGGCCTCTCCGACTCGTCGCGGGCCGGGGTGGAAGACTGCCTTGGCGTGCTGGACGTGCAGGGTCGTTCGCCGCCGCTCCTGCAGGCAGCGGCGCTGATCGAGGCGTGGCGGCTCGTCGATCCATTGCCGTCGTCGACGCCGATCGGCGGCGTCGTGGCGGCGCTCATCCTGAAGACGACGAAGCGCTTCACCGCCGGATTGTTCCCGCTGGAGGTCGGCCTGCGGCGGCGGCCAGCGCCGCCGCGCCTGGCGTGGTCGACGCTGGCGGATCGTTTGGCTTTCTGGCTGGAGACCTTCGAGCTGGCGGCCGCCCTCGAGCTCGACGAGATCGTGCGGCTTGGGCATCAGAAGACGCTCCTCGAGCGCAGGGCCGCGGGCGGCCGGCGTCATGGCAAGGCCCCGGCCCTTGCGGCTCTGGCCGTCGAATCCCCCGTGCTGACGACCGAGCTGATCGTGCGGACTCTGGGAATCACGCCGCAGGCCAGTCTGCAGCTTGTCAAAAGGTTCGGCGGCGCGTTGCGCGAGATCACCGGCCGCTCACGCTATCGCGTCTGGCGCCTCTGAAAGCCCCTGTGTTGCGCCGTGCTTGGCGTAGGCGGGTCTGGACAAAAAGCGGCGCGAGGAGCGCCGTTGTGGGTGTCGGCAGGATTATCGTGCGGTGAACCTGGCGTCGGCTCGATCCACCGTCGGGCTCGTCTTGGCCGAAGAGACCGAGGCGGCGCTCGGACCCGCGCGATCAACCACGCAAACCTAGGCCGGGTCGCTCGGGGTTGAAGCCGACCTGGCGTGGCCAGGCGGCCTTGGCCGGACCCTCCG
>JBEKZN010000285.1:0-3931 GCA_049509815.1 Opitutales bacterium | reverse complement strand
GGATCGGCTACGGTGCCTACGTCTGGCTGCTCAAGCACTGCGCCCCCACCAAGGTGGCGACTTATGCCTACGTCAACCCGGTCATCGCCGTGCTCCTCGGCTGGCTGGTGCTGCATGAGCCGCTGACCCCCATCATCGGTGTGGCGGCGGCCATCGTCCTCGCCGGAGTCGTCCTGGTGCAGTGGCCCAGTAAAACGCCGTCCCATTAACCTAACACAATCCTGCGCCGCGCAAACGCCTAGCGCCCGGAGGCAAACCACGCCATGATTAGGAATTGAGCCACGAGGAAAAACCCGAATACGCCGTAGGCAAACCAGACAAAGCCGTCCCGGCGCAACTGTCGCTCCGCCGGCTGGACGGGAGTCGGCACCGGACTCGGTCCCGCCGGCCTGGCGGGCGTGCGCCACTGGCTCAAGTGGTGGGTCAGGTTGATCTCGTCCTGCATCGGCTCCGCAAGATTGACGGAAAACCCGCACGGCTGGCAACCGCGATTAACTAATTTACGCTCCAAAAGCTCCGTTGCTCCCGCAGCGGATTAGGTCACCTAATCTTCACCTGAAGGTTGCATAATCGAGCCTAATGCGACGGGATTCTGGTTGACGGCACGGGGCCGCTTTTGGCATCGTGCCCGCTTGACTTTGCCCCGGTGCGGCTTCCTGCATCGAGGGCAATGTTGTTTTGCTCCGACCCGGCCCGCTCCATGACCCCCTCCCTTCGGCTGAAACTCCTCGCCGCCGTGCCTTTGATCTGGCTCGGTTCGGCGGGTTTTTCGCTCGCCTTGGACAAGGGCGACTCGATCAGCCCGACCGCCCACGAAATCTTCCGCTTTGCCAACCTGCCCGTGACCAATTCCATGGTCACCACCTGGTTCTTTTCGATTGTCATCATCCTGCTCATTCGCTGGGCCGCCGGCAAACCCAAGCTCATCCCCTCCCGCGGCCAGGCCATGGTCGAAAGCATGCTGACCGGGTTGCGCGACATCATCGAACCCATGCTCGGGCCGCAGCTCATCGGCAAGGTGTTCCCCCTGCTGCTGGGCTTGTTCACTTTCATCCTCATCATGAACTGGAGCGGGCTGCTGCCCGGCGTCGGCACCGTCGGCCTCATTGAAAAGGATGCGGACGGCACGCCGCACCTCCTGTACTTTTTCCGTCCGGCCAATTCCGACCTGAACACCACCCTCGCGCTGGCCATCGTTTCGTGCGTGGCCTGGATTTATTACGTGCTGCGCTACGCCGGGGTCAAAACCTTCGTCCGGGAAATCTTCGGCAACAAGACCGACAAAAAAGACGTGCCGGTGGCCGTCTATTATCTCTTCTCCCTGATCTTCCTTTTCATCGGGCTGATCGAAATCGTCACCATCCTGGTGCGCCCCATTTCGCTCTCGTTCCGACTTTACGGCAACATCTTCGGCGGCGAAAGCATCATCGACAGCATGTACAACTCCTTTGCGTTTTTGCTGCCCGTTCCATTCTACCTCTTCGAATTTTTCATCGGCCTGCTCCAGGCCTTTGTTTTCACCCTGCTGACCGCCGTCTATATCGGCCAGGTCTGCTACCACGAAGACTCCGAACACTCCGACGCCGACGCGGCCCCGGCCGCCCATTAAAACTTTTATCCCCCATCCACCCTTTCCCCTCCGTTGAAACCGGGCTCGCAGGCGCCATCACCGCCTCCTGCCCGGACAGCCGGGAAAAAACCCTAACCTCCATCAATATGCTCCCTGAAATCCTCGCACAAGCATCCGCCGCCGATCTTTCCAGCGGCATCAAAGGCATCCAAGGCGGTCTTGGCTGCCTTGGCGCCGGCATCGGCATTGGCCTGATCGGCTGCAAAGCCATCGAGTCGATCGGCCGCAACCCCGGCGCTGCCGTCAAAATCCTGGGCTACACCTTCATCTTTGTCTCTCTGGCCGAAGCCGTGGCCTTCTACGCCTTCGTCTTCCCGACCAAGTAAGGTTCCCGGCCTGACGGCTTGGTCGGCGCCAGCGTTTTCCAACACCGCTTTCCGCCCGCCCAGCCGTCAGGCTGCCTGCCGCCGGAATTCCTCCGGTTGCAGACAAACCTCGCTGGCTCCTCACCTCCTTCTTTCTCAGCCATGCTTCATTCGCTCCTACCCATCCTGGCGGAAGCCGCTCCCACGGCTCCCGATTCCGGCAGCGCCATCGACGTCATCCAGAGCATTTTTGGGCCGTTCGGCGTCAAGCCCTACTTCCTGCTCGCGCAGGTCATCAACTTCGCCGCCGTTTGCTACGTCCTAAATCGCTTCGCCTTCAAGCCCGTCCTCGCCACCCTCGACGAGCGCCAGAAAAAAATCGCCGAGGGCCTCCAGTACACCGAGGAAATGAAGATCAAGCTCGCCGACGCCAAAAACAAGCACGCTGAGATTCTCCGCCGCGCCGCCGCCGAGGCCCACCAAATCGAGGTCAACGCCCGCAACGCCGCCAAACGCATTGTGGACAAGGCCACCGCCTCCGCCGCCCAGCAGGCCGAAGCCATCATCAAAAATGGCGAGCAAGCCGTCGCCCTGGAGCGCCAGCAGATGCTCGCCGAGCTGCGCCGCGAAGTCGCCCAGCTCGTCCTCGACACCACCGGCCGCGTCCTCGCGCGCGATCTCACCCCGGACGAGCGCTCGCGCTTCAGCGCCACCGCCGCCCAGGACCTCTCGAAAAATTAACCCCGCATGCGCCTCGACCGCAAACACCGCGATTTCGCCAAAAAACTGGCCCGGCTCTCCGTGGGCGCCGACGGCCAGATCGACCCCGCGCACGTGAACGGCGTCATCGAGGCCCTGCACTCCTACCAGCCCCGCGTCCGGCGCGCCCTTCTCAAAAGCTACCTCCATTTCCTCACCATTGAAGACCGCCGCGGCGGCCTCCGCTATGAATACGCCGGCGTGATCGGCCCCGGCGAGCTCGCGGCGCTCAACCAGCACTTCAACCAAAAATACCGCCGCCCGCTTCGTCTCGAACTTCAGGCCCGCGACGACCTCCTGGCCGGGGTCCGCGTCTGCATCGCCGATGATGTATATGAATATTCCGCGGCGAACCGCTTGAACACTCTTCGCACCGCTCTCACCTGATTCTTCCACCACTTTTAACTCCTCCCATGCCCTCCGTCCTAGACCAAATCCGCCAGGAAATCGCCAAGCTCGAGACCGGCTCCACCGAGCACAATGTCGGCCACATCGTCACCCTCGCCGACGGCGTCGCCAAGCTCGATGGCCTCTCCGCAGTCAGAAGTCGGCGTCATCATCCTGGGCGACTTTGCCCACCTCAAAGAGGGTGACGAAGGCAAAACCACCGGACGGCTCCTCTCCGTGCCCGTCGGCAAAGGCCTGCTGGGCCGCGTCGTGGACGCCATCGGCCGGCCCATTGACGGCAAAGGCCCCATTGCCTCGAGCGAAAATTTCCCCGTCGAGAAAATCGCCCCCGGCATCATCCCGCGCTACCCCGTCACCCAGCCCCTCCAGACCGGCATCATGGCCATTGACTCGATGATCCCCATCGGCCGCGGCCAGCGTGAACTCATCATCGGCGACCGCGCCACCGGCAAGACCAGCATCGCCATCGACACCATCATCAACCAGGCCAACATCAACCGCGACGGCCTCGCCTCCGGCGACCCCAAGTTCCGCCCCGTCTATTCCATCTACGTCGCCGTCGGCCAGAAAAACTCCACCGTCGCCCGCACCATCAAGGCCCTCGAGGAAGCCCGCGCGATGGAATACACCATCATCGTTTCCGCCCCCGCGGCCGACAACCCCGCCAACCAGTACCTCGCCCCTTATTCCGGTTGCTCCATGGGCGAATGGTTCATGGAAAACGGCCTCGACGCCCTCATCATTTACGACGACCTCTCCAAGCACGCCGTCGCCTACCGCCAGATCTCCCTCGTGCTCAAGCGCCCCTCCGGCCGCGAAGCCTACCCCG
>JBEKZN010000284.1:0-3333 GCA_049509815.1 Opitutales bacterium | reverse complement strand
TATTACAGCGCGCGGCAGGAGCAGTTTCTGCTGGAAAAGGACAAGGTGAACGGGCAGTGGCCGGAGCTGTACGGGGAGGTGGTGGAGGTGGTCGAGCCGAATTATTTCTTCAAGCTGGCGCGGCACCAGGCGTGGCTGAGCGGGTTTTTGCAGGAGAATCCGGGCTGGATTTTTCCGGCGTTCCGACAGAAGCAGGTGGTGGAGTTTCTGAAGGAGCCGCTGAACGATTTGTGCATATCGCGGCCGCGCGACCGGCTGGCGTGGGGCATTCCGCTGTCGTTCGACGAAAAATTTGTGACGTATGTGTGGTTCGACGCGCTGGTGAACTACATCTCGGCGGTGGGCTATGGGACGCCGGAGTTTGCGAAGCGCTGGCCGGCGGACGCGCACGTGATCGGCAAGGACATCCTGGTGCCGCCGCACGCGGTGTACTGGCCGATCATGCTGAAGGCGATGGGGGTGGAATTGCCGAAGCGGCTGGTGGTGCACGGCTGGTGGCTGAGCGGCGGGAAGAAGGAATCGAAGACGGACATCGAGAAGGCGAAGGCCGCGGGGTTGAAGGTGGCGAGCCCGCTGGACCTCATCGCGCAGTATGGGGCGGATGCGTTCCGGTATTTTCTGCTGCGCGAGATGGTGGTGGGGCAGGACAGCGAGTTTACGGTGGAGCAATTTGTCGTGCGCTACAACAGCGAGCTGGCGAATGATTTTGGGAACTCGGTGGCGCGGCTGCTCAACATGGGCGCGCGGTATTCCGGGGGAAAAGTGCCCGCGGCCACGGTGGGCGAGGAGCCGGAGCGGACCTTGCGCGCGGAGTGGGAGAAGCTGGCGCCGGAAATTTGGCCGCTGTGCGACGAGTACCAGTTTCATGCGCTGCTGGAACGCATCAACGGTTTTGTGAAGGCGATCAACCGTTACCTCGATGCGCGTTCGCCGTGGAAACTGGCGAAGTCGGCGGACGCGGCGGATCAGGCGCGAGTGGCAACATCGCTCGCGTACCTGGCCGAAGGCGTGCGGCTGGCGGCGGTGGCGTACGCGCCATTCATGCCGGGGATTTCGGCGCGGGTGCTGGCGTTGCTGGGGCAGCCGCCGGTGGAGGGCTGGGAGAAGGAGCTGAAGTGGGACACGAACCGGTTGACTGGCGCGGCGCTGGGCGAGAAGACGATTTTGTTTCCGAAGATCGAGGCGGAGGGGACGGCGGAGGCGAAGGGATAACGGCCATGCTGCGCGTGCCGGAAGAGCATTTTCCCCGCCAGGATCCGGCCGCGCTGGCCGGGTTCCTGGCCTTTTGCCGGGAGGAGGCGCGGCGGGACGGGCGAGCGCGGCTGGGGAGTATTTCGCTGGAGGTACGGCACATTGATCCGCTGGCGGTGCTGCAATCCATCTACGAGCCGCGCGAGCTGCATTTTTATCTGGAGAAACCGGCGGCGGGCGAGGCGGTGGCGGGGGCGGATGCGGTGGAGTCGGCGACATTCGCGGGTGCGGAGCGGTTTGCGCAAGTGCGCGAATGGGCCGACGAGGTGCTGACGCGGGTGATTGCCATCGGCGATTTGGCGGCGCCGCGCGCGGGGCCGCAGTTTTTCGCGGGCTTTGCGTTTGCGGATGAGGCGAGCGAAGGGGCGGCGTTCGCGCCGGCGACGGTGTTTCTGCCGCGGTGGCAGGTGGCGGCGAGCGAGGGCCGCTATGTGGCGGTGGCGAATGTGCGGGTGACGCCGGAGGCGGATCCGAAGGCGCTGGCGGCACGGGTGCTGGCGGCGCACGGGAAGTTTTCCGCGTTTCCGTACCAGGCGGCGGCCGAGCCCGAGGCGGACGGGGGTGTTTTTGAGGTGACGGAGACGGGCGGCGAGGGGTGGTTTGAGGCGGCGGTGAGCGACGCGCTGGGGCGCATTCGCGCGGGGGCGTATCGGAAGGTGGTGCTGGCGCGGGCGTTTGATTTGGCGCGGGCGGAGCCGTTTCGGCCGCTGGAAACGCTGCACCGGTTGCGCGAGCATTTTCCGGCGTGCCACGGGTTTTCGCTGGCGAACGGGCGGGGGCAGAGTTTCATCGGCGCGACGCCAGAGCGGCTGGTGCGGGTGAGCGGGCGGGCGCTGCAGACCGAGGCGCTGGCGGGGTCGGCGCCGCGGGGGCGCACGGCGCCGGAGGACGCGCGGCTGGGGCGGGCACTGCTGGGGCATGACAAGGATTTGCGGGAGCACCGGGTGGTGGTGGAGTCGATCATGCGGCGGCTGCGCGGGCTGGGGCTGGAGCCGGCGGTGGGGGAGTCGCCGCGGCTGTTGTCGCTGTCGAACGTGCAGCATTTGTGGTCGCCGGTGACGGCGACGCTGCCGGCGGGGATGCATTTGCTGGAGGTGGTGGCGGCGCTGCACCCGACGCCGGCGGTGGGCGGGCAGCCGCGGGAGGCGGCGCGCGAGGACATCGCGCGGCTGGAGCGATTTGACCGGGGGCTGTATGCCGGAGCGGTGGGGTGGTTCGACCATGCGGGCGACGGCGAGTTTGTGGTGGCGATTCGCTCGGCGCTGATGGACGGGGCGCGGGCGCGGCTGTACGCGGGGGCGGGGATTGTGGAAGGCTCGGACCCGGCGGAGGAAAAGGCGGAGACGGATTTGAAGCTCAAGGCGCTGCTCGACACGCTGCGGTAGGACGTTGAAGATGGCCGTGGACGAGAACCGACCCCTTTTTGCCATGCCAGCGAAGAACTCCATTCCGAATGTGAATTGTCTGTGGGGCGAAGTCATGGCCGGGACGCTGGCGCGGCTGGGGTTGAAGCGGGTGGTGATTGCGCCGGGGTCGCGGTCGGCGCCGCTGGTGTGGGGGTTGACACGGCAGAAAGGGATCGAGGCGATACCGGTGCTGGACGAGCGGTCGGCGGGGTTTTACGCGCTGGGGCTGGCGAAGGCGTCGGGCTTGCCGGTGGCGCTGGTGTGCACATCGGGAACGGCGGCGGCGAATTTTTTTCCGGCGATCATCGAGGCGAGCGAGAGCGCGGTGCCGCTGCTGGTGCTGACGGCGGACCGGCCGCCGGAGCTGCGGGACTGCCACGCGGGGCAGGCGATTGACCAGGTGAAGATTTACGGGAGTTTTGTGCGCTGGCAGCACGAGGTGGCGCTGCCGGAGAACCGGCCGGAGATGCTTAGGTATTTGCGGCAGACGCTGGTGCAGGCGTGGGAGCGGGCGCAGTGGCCATGGGCCGGGCCGGTGCATTTGAATTTTCCGTTTCGCGAGCCGCTGGCGCCGGTGGCGGTGGAGGGGTTTCGCGCGCCGGACGTGGCCGTGGTGATGCGCTTTGTGGAGGAGGCGATGGATGATCGTCAGATGCGGAGCATACGACGAAAAACG
>JBEKZN010000283.1:0-3343 GCA_049509815.1 Opitutales bacterium | reverse complement strand
AGGTTAGGGCGGTGGGGCAGGGTGGATTTATTGGCGCGGAAGGCTTTCCACCAAGGGTCGCCCTGGCCGTCGATGGCACCGGGGCCGGAGATTTCGATGTCGTGTCCGTTGGCCACGGAGATGCAGTTTTGATAGCGGCCTTTGGCCATGGGGAAGGTGGCGATGTCGTTGGTGATGAGGAGGGTGGCGTTTTGGGCGAGGTGCAGGTTAAGGTTGCTGGCAAGGGTGAACGGCCCGGTGAGGAATTTGCCGGCGGGAACGATGACGGTGCCACCACCGGCGGCGATGCAGGCGTCCACGGTCTTTTGGATCGCAGCGGTGTCGATCGTGGTGCCGTCGGGAATGGCGCCGTAGTCGGTGATGGTGAAAGTGCCGGCGGGAATGTTGGGAAGGGGCAATGTCGGAATGGAAGTGTTTTGCGCGGCGCTAGTGTGGGCGGAAAGAAGCGCAGCGGCGAGGAGAAGAGCGCGGCATAGGCGGCGCGGGGATAGGACACAGGCTTGCATGGGGAAAGCCGAACATCTAACTGGACGGAACGCCGGATGTCGAATGGTCTTTTTGGGATGGCGTCGAAGGCGGCGCGGAGGTCATCCTTGCGTTTTTCCATGAATCGTCTGGCGAAGGAACCGAGCTTGTATTTGCGGCAGCACGCGAGCAATCCCGTGGACTGGCATCCGTGGGGCGCGGAGGCGTTGGCGAAGGCGCAGGCGGAGGACAAGCCGGTGCTGGTGTCCATCGGGTATTCGGCGTGCCATTGGTGCCATGTGATGGCGCACGAAAGTTTCGAGGACGCGTATATCGCGGACTTGATGAACCGGCATTTTGTGTGCGTGAAGGTGGACCGGGAGGAGCGGCCGGACGTGGACCAGATTTACATGGAGGCGGTGCAGATGATCACGCAGCACGGGGGCTGGCCGCTGAATGCGTTTTGCCTGCCGGACGGGCGGCCGTTTTTCGGCGGGACGTATTTTCCGCCGGCGGACACCGGGCGCGGGATGATTCCGTGGCCGCAACTGCTGATGCGGGTGGCGGATTATTACGCGAAGCATCGGGCGGAGCTGTTGGAGAACGCGAACAACATCGTGCAGAATCTGCTGCACGCGAATGCGCCGCGGGGAGCGTCGGCCCAGCCGCTGGAGAACCGGGCGCTGCTGCGGGCGGCGCAAGGCTTGTGCACGCTGCACGACGACACGTGGGGCGGGTTCGGCGGGGCGCCGAAGTTCCCGCCGGCGATGGCGCTGGATTTTTTGCTGGCGGTGCGGGCGACGGATGCGGCGGAGCGGACGCCGGCGCTGGCGAAGCGGGTGGACGAGGTGGTGAACACGACGGCGCGGGCGATGGCGCACGGCGGGATGTTCGACCAGTTCGGTGGGGGATTTTGCCGGTACAGCGTGGACGCGCGGTGGCTGATCCCGCATTTCGAAAAAATGCTCTACGACAACGGGCTGCTGCTGGACTTTTACGCGAAGGCGTGGCGACGCCACCGGAATCCGTTGTATGCCGCGGTGGCGGAGGAGACGGCGGGCTGGCTGTTGCGGGACATGCGGCTTCCGGGCGGGCCGTTTTACGCGGCGCTGGACGCGGACACCGAGGGACACGAGGGTGCGACGTATGTGTGGACCCCGGCGCAGGTGCGCGAGGTTTTGGATGAGGCCGAGGCGCGGGCGGTGTGCGCGGCGTACGACATCAGCGAAGGCGGGAATTTCGAGCACGGGCTTTCAAATCCGGCGCTGGTGGAGGCGGACTTTTCCAAGCGGGCGGCGCTGGCGCCGTTGCGGGAGAAACTGCTTGAGGCGCGGCGGAAGCGCCCGCAGCCCGGGCGGGACGAGAAGATTGTGCTGGCGTGGAACGCGCTGGCGATTCGCGGGCTGGCGGAGGCGGCGTGGGCGCTGGGGCGGAAGGATTGGTTCGCGGCGGCGCGGCAGGCGGCGGACTGGATTTGGGAGAAAATGCGGTGGGAGCACGCGGGAGAAACGAGGTTGCAGGCGGTGCATTATGAGCAGGGGGCAAGAGGCGCGGGATTTTTAGATGATTATGCGTTTTTGGCGGAGGCGCTGCTGGTGCTGGCGGCGTACGGGGATTGGGCGGAGCCGGGCACGGGCGCGATTCATGCGGAGCGGGCGCGGGCGTTGGTGGAAACGGTGCGGCAGCATTTTCGGGACGCGACGGAGGCGGGGTATTTTTTCACGGCGGACGACCAGGAGGCGCTGGCGGTGCGCAAAAAAGTGTGGTGGGACAATGCGCAGCCGAGCGGGCACGCGGCGCTGGCGCAAGTTTTTACGGCGCTGCACGCGCTGACGGGCGACGGATCGTATGCGGCGGAGCTGGTGGAATTGAAGAAAGCCTATGCGGGGCTGGCGCAGCAGGCACCGATGGGGGTGCCGCATGCGCTGGCGGCGTTCACCTGGGACGCGGTGGGCGTCGCGGTGATCAAGGTGAAAGGCGCGTGCGATTGGGAGGGGTTGAGGGCGGCGCTGGCCGCGCGGCCGTACCGGCCGGTGTTTTTGGTGGCGACGGAAGACGCGGCGCAGCCAGAAGGGATGCAGTTGTGCGTGGGGACGCAGTGCGTGGAGGCGACGGGGGAGGCGGGGGTAGTGGCGGAGTGGGTATGACGGGCCTTATGAAATATGTGCATGGACACCATCCGTATCGTTATGGGTTGCTTATTGAGTTTCAGGTTACGGATTATTCGCTTGAGTGGATAAGGCCCCAGCAGTATGAAAGTCATACACAGTCGTGCAATACTTAGCCTAAAAGGAGAGCCCGCAAATGACTGCCCAAGTCGTCATAGAACGCATCAAAAAAATGCCGAGCCGCGAGCGCGGAAAGGTGCTGGCATGGGCCGATCGCGAGTTGGCCCGGCGGGAGGACGAATTGGACCGGAAGACGGTTTTGGAGATCAAAGCGCGAATTGCGGCAGGCGAGCCGACGACGTCCTGGGCGCAGGTGAAAAAGGAAATTGGCCTGGGATGAGTGGCTGGCGGATCGAGTTTTCGCAGGAAGCGCGCAAGTTTTTGCACAAGCTGCGCGATGAGAAGCTTAAGTAGAGAATGGGCCGGGCGATCGATGCGTTGTTGGAAAACCCTCGACCGCCGGGAGGCAAGGCGATGACGGGATTAGACAAGACTTGGCGGATACGGGTTGGAGAGTATCGGGTGATTTACGAGGTGCAGGATGACCGACTGGTAGTGCTGGTGATTCGGGTTGGGCATCGGGGCGATGTCTATCGTTGAGTGCGCGACAGGGTGTCGCCGGAGGCTGGCGGGTGGGAGAATTTTTGGCGCGGGTTGACGCAGCGATAGTTGAGGGGCGATGGAATTTGGTGGCTATATCAAGTTATTGG
>JBEKZN010000282.1:0-3357 GCA_049509815.1 Opitutales bacterium | reverse complement strand
AACGAAAGCACCTTTTGGGCCGGCGGCCCCTATGACCCCGCCAATCCCGCCGCACTCAAAGCACTTCCCCAGGCCCGGCAACTTCTGCTCGACGGCAAACAAACGGAAGCCGACGCACTCATCGCCAAGTCCGGCATGGCCACCCCCGAGCGGGAGATGTCCTACCAGCCCGTCGGCGATTTGCTCCTGACTTTTCCCGACGATCTCACCCGCGCCCAGGACTACCGGCGCTCACTTGACCTGCCCACCGGCATTGCCACGACCACCTACCGCATCGGCAACGTGACCTATACCCGCGAGGTCTTCGCCTCGTACCCCGATCAAGTCATCGTCGTCCATATTTCCGCTGACCAGCCCGGCCAGGTCAGCTTCACGGCCACCCTCTCCACTCCGCAAAAATCACCCGACTTTGCCCTCGCAGACGGCCAGTTGACCATGAGCGCCACCGGGCCGACCGAGCACGGCATTCCCGGCCGGGATCGTTTCAACGTCCGCCTGCTCGTCAAAAACGATGGCGGCCAGCTCACCACCGCCGCTCAATCCATCACCGTCAGCGGGGCCGACAGCGCCACGCTGCTCCTTTCTGCCGCCACTAACTACATCGACTGGCACGACCTCACCGCAGACCCGGTGGCCCGCGCCAAACAATACTTGGCCCGGGCCGCGCCCAAGTCCTACGCCGAATTGCGCACCGCGCACGTCGCCGATTTTCAAAACCTCTTCGGCCGGGTGAGCCTCGACGTCGGCACCAGCCCCTCCGCGCTTTTGCCCACGGACGAACGCGTCTTGCATTTCGCCGAGGGCCGCGACCCGCAGCTCGCCGCGCTGCATTTTCAATTCGGCCGCTACCTGCTGATTTCCTCCAGCCGCCCCGGTGGCCAGCCCGCCAACCTCCAGGGCATTTGGAACAACCTCACCAAGCCGCCCTGGGACAGCAAATATACCGTAAATATTAACCTGGAGATGAATTACTGGCCGGCGGAAACCACCAACCTCTCCGAGTGCGCGGAGCCGCTTTTTCAACTGCTGCAGGAACTCTCCGTCTCCGGCGCCCGTACCGCGCAGGTCATGTATGCCGCCCGCGGCTGGGTTCTCCACCACAACACCGACCTCTGGCGCGCCACCGCCCCCGTTGATTATCCCAATACCGGCATGTGGCCCACCGGTGGCGCCTGGCTTTGCACGATGCTGTGGACGCATTACCAGTTCACCCTCGATAAAACCTTCCTCGCCCAAGCCTATCCGGTGATGAAAGGGGCCTGTCTCTTCTTTCTCGATACCCTCTTCGAGGAACCCACGCACCACTGGCTCGTCACCGCCCCGTCTATCTCGCCGGAACACGGCGGCGTCACCATCGGGCCAACCATGGACATCGAGTTGCTCCGCGACTTGTTTGCGGAAACCGCGCAAGCCGCGGAGATCCTCGGCGTTGATCCCGATTTCCGCCAGCAACTCCTGGCCACCCGCGCTCGCCTCGCCCCGTTGCAAATCGGCCAGTATGGCCAGTTGCAGGAATGGCTCACCGACCTCGACAAAAAGACGGACGACCACCGCCATCTTTCCCACCTCTATGCCGTTTTTCCGGGAAATGAAATCAATCCCGAAACCCCCGCCCTCTATCAGGCCGCCAAGATTTCCCTGATCGCCCGCGGCGACTACGCCACCGGCTGGGCCCTCACCTGGCGCATGGCCCTCTGGGCCCGCATGTATGACGGCGATCGCGCCTACCTCAATTACACTCACCTCCTTACCCCGGCCATCAAGCCCGGTGACCGGAAACCCGGCCCGGGCACTTACCCAAATCTCTTCGACTCCTGCCCGCCCTTCCAGGTTGACGGAAATTTCGGCGCCACGGCGGCCATCGCCGAGATGCTCCTGCAAAGCCAGCTCGGCTACCTCGACTTGCTGCCCGCCCTGCCGGACGCCTGGCCCAACGGCGAAGTCAACGGCCTCGTTGGCCGTGGTGGATTCGTGGTGGCCGAAACCTGGAAACAGGGCCGGTTGGTCTCCGCCTCCATCACCTCGAGGCTCGGCCGGCCCTGCTCCCTCAAATCTTCTGCGCCCATCACCATCTCCGAAGGTGGTGCGGTCATGAATCTCACGCCCGATGCCTCCGGCCTCTACCGCTTCCCTACCGCCGCCGGACACACCTATCAAATCACCGCCCGACCCACTTGAGCGGCTACTCCCACAGCAGCTCCCACACCCGCACCCGCTCCGACACGTTCTTGAGCTCGTGCTCCCCGAAATCCCGCGTCGGAAACTGCGGATCCCCGCCCAGGCAGTTCCGGGCATGATCGCTCAACAGCGTCTGTCCCTGCGTCGCCATCTTGCCGATCCGCGCCGCAATATTCACCGCCATCCCATACGCGGTAAACGTCCACCGCGACCCCGATAATCCCTCGAACTTCGTCGAACCCAGCGTCGTGCGCCCCGCGTCGATCCCGATGTTCACCCGGATCGGCCCCTCGCCCTCGGCCAGGCGCGTATTCGTCAAATGCGTCTTGCGCTGGATCGCCACCGCCGTCGCCGCCGCGTTGCGCACATGCCCGGCCGGGTCCGGGCCCTTGTTCTCAAAAATCAGCATCAGCCCGTCGCCCTGGCTCTCGCAAATCTCCCCCTGATTGCGGAAGATGTCGTCAATAAACCCCGAAAAATACCGCTCGATCAGGAAGTTGATCCCCTCCGGTGTTGTGGACTCCGTCAACGACGTGAAGCTCGCCACGTCCAGGAACAAAATCGCCAGGTCCCGCTCCGTCCGCTCGAGGTTCGGCGCCGACGGATTTTCCCGCACCCGCCGCTGCACCGAGCTCGGCACGAACTTCGCCAGCAAATCCCGCAGGTTCTCCAGAATCCTGATCTTCTCCAGCCCCGCCGCCAGCCGCGCATTCGCCTCGCGCAATTCCTCGATCTTCCCCTCCAGTTGGAACTCGCGCGCCTCGATCCTCACCAGCATCAGCCCGATTGACTCCGCCAGCGCGGCAATCTCCGGCGGCGACGTGTCCTCCGAACTCATCGCCAGCAGCCCTTGCGCTTCCCCGTAGTGCCCGTGCGCAATCCGGCTCGTCACGTCCACCAGCCGCGTCAACACGCTCCCCTTCGCGAGACCGCTCGGCGCGGGCTCGCCGTCTGCGGCGACGGGGGACGGGTCGCTCATGAGCCTAACCACCCTAACGTGAAAACCTCCCGCGCAAAAGCAAAATCACCGCCGCCTGCACCCTGGTTTCCCGCCGTAGTTTCCCTCAACCCGCGTCCGGATGCGGCATCACCCACGGCACCGCCGAACTCTGCAGAATTTCCGGATCCACGTCATCCGGCGAGAACAGCCCCAGCAGCGCCAGCAGCGTCCCGATCGCC
>JBEKZN010000281.1:0-3370 GCA_049509815.1 Opitutales bacterium | reverse complement strand
ATGAATCCGGGCAGCGGCGTGGAGCCGGAGTTTTACGCGAAGCAGAAGCGCGTGCCGTTCGGCGAATACGTGCCGGGGCGCGACTGGCTGCCGTTTTTGGGCAAGGTGGTGCCGCTGCCGTTCGACACCCTGAGGGGGACCTGGCAGACGCCGCTGCCGCTGCAGGTGGCCGGCAAGCCGACCATGCTGGCCGGGCCGCTGGTGTGCTATGAGGACATTTTTCCAGCGCTGGCGCGGCAGCAGGCGCGGGCCGGCGCGGATTTTCTGGTCGTGGTGACCAACGACGCCTGGTACGGAGTCGAGGGCGGGGCGCTGCAGCATGCGGCGCATTCGGTGTTGCGCGCGGTGGAGACGCGGCGGCCGGTGGTGCGCTGCGGCAACGATGGCTGGAGCGGCTGGATTGACGAGTACGGCTTCGGGTTCGAACTCGAAAAGACGGGCAGCCAAATCCAGCCGAAGCTCATGATGGACGGCGAGCGGCTGGCGAGCACGACGTACTTCCGCGGCGCGGGAGTGGTGAGCGTATTCCGCGACCGGGCGTTCGCGGGGCAGGAGTCGTTTTACGTGCGCTATGGCGACTGGTTTGTGGCCGTGAGCGCCCTGCTGGCGGTGCTCGGGGCGGTGCGGTTGCGCAAGCCCAACGGAAGCTAGGCAAATGGGCGGGGCGGACTATTCGCGCTCGTCCTGCTCGCCGAGGGTGCGGCGGCGGTTTTCCTCGCGGCAGTCGTTCATGACGCGCAGCCAGATTTCGCGGAGGTCAAATAGGCCGGTCTGGATTTCGCGGAAAAACTGGACATGGTAGGCGGTGCTGGCCAGCGGCAGCACGTGCAGCAGGCTCAGGGAGTGGTTGACCGCGCTGAGGGCGTTTTTGAGGTGACAGATGGTGAGGGTGAAATCGCCGAGGTCCAGCGCATGGATGGCCATGACGGAGTTGAGCTCGCCGGCATGCAGGCTGGAGGCGAATTTCCAGGTGAGGCCGGGGTTGATGACGGTGCCGGGGCCTTGCGCCATGAAGTGCTCGCAAACAAGATAAAGGTGCTGGTAGAGGCCGCGCGTGGCGATGAAGACGGGATGCTTGTGGATGGTGTAGGTGTCCACTTCGTCGTCGTCCGTGTCGTCCTCACCAGAGGATGGTGACGGGGTCTCGGACGCAGGAACGGGCGGGGCGGCAGGAGCCGGGGAGGCGGAGTCGTCGGCCGGGGCCCATTCCTGGTCGTCCCAGCCCATGAGATGGGCGATCTGATCGAGGTGGTCGGGGACGTGCTTGTGCTGGTTGTAGAGGGCGAGGAAGCGGGCGATTTCCTTTTCGTTCTGCTTGAGGTATTGCTGCCAGTCGAATTCGTTCCACGCCAATTCGCCGCGGTCTTCCCACTCTCCGTCCGAAAATGCCTCGAAATCGAAGTTGCTCATTGGAAAACAGCCCCTTTGCTGGCGCCAGCGTAAGGCATCCGGGCGGGCTGTCCAATCAAAAAAGACCATGGCCAATGGGAGACATTGAAGCGAAAAAAGATTGTCCAGGCGGATTGGGCGAACCATAAATGGGGCGATTCGCGCTGGTCCGCAGCAGCTTTGCGGGCACGGTCGCGATGGAACCATCTTTTACCCCGCATGGTCTTACCGGTGTTTCGTCTGGAAGTGCATTTCTCGGGCCGGGTGCAGGGCGTGGGCTTCCGGTACCAGGCCCGGCAAACGGCGCAGGGTTTCACCGTGACCGGCCAGGTGCGCAACCTGCCTGACGGGCGGGTGCACCTGATTGTCGAGGGCGCGGAGAGCGAGGTGCGCGCTTTCGTGAGTGAAATCAAAGCGGAAATGAACCACCATATTCACGAGACCAGCGAACGCGTGCTGGACGGCCCGGCGCAATTCCGCGATTTTAACATTGGCTGACGCGGCACGCAGATCGCGTTCGATGATTCACTCTTTTGACCATGGCTGCTCCGGCGATTAAAATCAGCAACCTGACCAAGGATTTCCACCTGGGCCTGCGCGGGGTGAAGCTGCGGGCGGTGGACAACCTGTCGTTCGAGGTCGGGGACAACCAGGTGTTCGGATTGCTGGGGCCAAATGGTTCGGGCAAGAGCACCACGATGAAGGTGATCCTCGGGCTGCTGGAGCCGACGCTGGGGAAGTGCGAGATTTTCGGCCGGCCCAGCGACTCGGTCGAGGCGCGCGGGCTGGTGGGCTTTTTGCCGGAATCGCCGTACTTTTACCGTTTCCTGACCGGGCGCGAGCTGGTGGATTTTTACGCGGGCATCTGCGGCGTGCCACGGGGGGAGCGGGCGCGGCGGGTCGCCGAAGTGCTGGAATTGGTGGATTTGACGGCGGCGGCGGACCGGCGGGTGGGGACGTACTCGAAGGGGATGCTGCAGCGGGTGGGGCTGGCGCAGGCGATTGTGCACGACCCGCGGCTGGTCATTCTCGATGAGCCGACGGCAGGCGTGGACCCGGTGGGCACGCTGGCGATCACGGAATTGATTTTGGAGCTGAAGCGGCGGGGCAAGACGGTGCTGTTGTGCTCGCACCTGCTGGCGCAGGTGGAGGGGGTGTGCGACCATCTGGTGATTTTGAACCAGGGCAGGCTGGTGGCGGAAGGCAGCGTGAGCGGACTGCTGCGGCGCGAGGGACTGAGCAGCCTGGCGGTGCAAAACTTCAGCCCGGCGGCGCGCGCGGAGGTGGAGGCGGCGCTGGCACGGCACGGGGCGCAGTTGCTGTACGTGGACGACGCGCGGGTGTCGCTGGACCGGCTGTTTGTGGAAAAAATCGCACCGGAAACGCTGAAGCAGGCCGCCAAAGCGGACGGAAAGGGAGGGGCGGCATGAGCACGGCGCTCGGGCATGTCTGGCAGATTGGGAAGCTGACGTTTTTGGAGGCGGTGCGGCAGCGTTTTTTCAATTTCCTGGTGTTGCTGTCGGTGGCGCTGATTGGCAGCGCGATTTTCTTCCGGCAGTTTGACTTCGGGGCGTCGGAGCTGAAGTTCATTTCGGACTTCGGGATGGGGGGCATTTTCCTGTTCGGGTCGATCCTCGCGGTGGTGGCGACGGCGCAGTTGTTTTTCAGCGAGATCGAAAACCGCACGGCGCTGACGATCCTGGCGAAGCCGGTGCGGCGGTGGTCGTTCATCGCGGGGAAATTTCTGGGGGTGTCGCTGCTGCTGCTGGTGTTCGTGGGGCTGGTGGTGTCGCTGCTGGCGGCGCTGCTGTGGTGGCGGCAGGGGCAATTTGTGCGGGCGATGCAGCAGCACGGGGACGTGTTTCCGGCCGACCTGCGCGTGCAGTTTTGGGGCCTGGCGGTTTACGCGATTTTGCAATGGCTGAAGTTTTCGGTGCTTTCGGCCATCACCATCGTGGTGGCGAGTTTTTCGAACACGAAC
>JBEKZN010000280.1:0-3371 GCA_049509815.1 Opitutales bacterium | reverse complement strand
ACCTTCACCCCTTCCCAATACGCCCGCGCCTCCTTTATCGTCGAAACCTCCGGTAACATCCACGAAATCACCCCCGCCGCCGCCATCGCCGCCGGCCCGCGCCCGGTCGTGCCCCCGCCTGGCCGCCAGCTTCCCTGGCGCATCCAACTCATCCAATATGTCGAAACTCCCCCGTGCGAGGAGGCCGTTCACGGCCTGCTCGACGGCCTCAAAAATTCCGGCCTCGTCGAAGGCCGCGACTACGTCCTCCGCCAGCGCAACGCCCAAAACGACATGGCCACCATCCCCGCCCTCTTCGATGCCGCCGCCACCGACGGCACCGACCTCTATTTCACCTTCTCCACCCCCACGCTTCAGGTGGCTATCCGCAAAGTCACCCTCCAGCCCCTCGTCTTCACCTTCGTCAGTGACCCCATGGCCGCCGGCGCCGCCCAAAGCTACGACCAGCACCTGCCCAACCTCACCGGCGTCAGCACCCTCGCTCCCGCTGGCGACATGATCCAAGTTATCAAAACCTATTTTCCCGAGTGGAAACGCATCGGCACCATCTACTGCCCGGCGGAAGTCAACTCCCTCCAAAACCTCAAGGTCCTCACCCGCGAGGCCCAGTCGGTCGGCCTTAAGGTCGAAGCCGTCCCCGCCAACAACATCAGCGAACTCCCCGACGCCGCCCGCGCCCTCATGTCCCGCAACCTCGACGCCGTCGTGCAGATCGCCGACAACCTCGGCGCCGCCGGCTTTGGCGCCATCGTGCAGGCCGCCCACTCGCACAATCTCCCCGTCTTCGCTTTCCAATCCCCGGCCGTCACCCAGGGCGCTTCCCTCGCCGTCTCCCGCGATTTCTACCAGGCCGGTCTCGACGCCGCGGACCAGGCCGCCCGC
Organism: Opitutales bacterium; assembly: GCA_049509815.1. Taxonomy (GTDB): domain Bacteria; phylum Verrucomicrobiota; class Verrucomicrobiia; order Opitutales; family JABDGR01; genus CAZDAQ01. The sequence goes on along the minus strand of JBEKZN010000280.1, from coordinate 2,489 downwards.
ATCATGCGCGGCGAAAGCCCCGCAAGCATCCCCATCACCCTCGCCAGCAAGGAAACCCTCGCCATCAACCTCACCAACGCCCGCGACCAGGGCCTCACCATCCCGCCTGCCCTCCAAAAAGCCGCCGACCTCGTGCTGCCCTAGGCCGCGATCTTGAACTTTTTCTAAAAAATTCCCCTCCTTCGTTTTTGCAAATTATTCCGCCCATTCTGTCAATTCCGCCAAAAAAGTATTTATAAATAAAATTTCTCCGATGGAAATTGACCGCCAGACCGCCTCCGGCATCGCCACGCTCGTCGTGCGCGGACGGCTCGACGCCGCCTGGAGCGCCCCCCTCGGCGAATCCCTCCAGCAAACCCTTCGCGACGGTTTCCACCAGGTCCACCTCGACCTTTCGGGAGTCACCTTTCTCAGCTCCGGCGGCATCCGCGTCCTGCTTTCCCACTGGAAGGAATTGCGCCGCGTGCAGGGCCGCTTCGCCATCGTCTCGCTCACTCCCGATGTCGAACGCACGCTCCGCCTCGCCGGCCTCGCCGCCCTGCTCGACCCCGCTCCCGAGCCTCCCGCCCCGCCTGCACCTTCAGCCTTCGTTTCTTCTCCGAAACCCTGGCATGGCCCGGGCTTTGCCGGCGAAATCGAATCCCTCATCCCAGGCGCCCGCCTGCGCGGGAGTTTTCTCGGCTGCGCTCCCAGCGCCGTCGCGCCGGACTTGACCGCCCTCGCCTCCACCCCGCTCGAACACGTCTCTTTGCCCGCCGGCACCGTCGCTGTTGGCTTTGGCGCTTTTGGCTCCGCTGGCAACGACCAGCCCCTTCTCGGTGAACTGCTCGCCGTCGGTGGCGCCGCCGCCTGCTTGCCCGCCGATGGCGCCAACCAGCCCGACTTCCTCGTCACCGAAAACCAACTCGCCCCGGAAGCCGTCTTTGCCCAGGGCCTCGTCGCCGAAGGCCCGTTCGCCTCGCTCGCGCGCTTCGAAATCGCCACCAACGCCCGCTCCGCCGCGCTGAGCGATTTGCTGGCCGCCTTGCTCGCCTCCGCCAACGGCCCGCACGCCGCCTTCGCCGCCGTGCTCGAATCCACCGCGCTCGTCGGCGCACACCTGCGCCGCGCTCCCGGCGATTCCGGCGCCGGCCAGGCCTTCGACTTTCCCGCCGTGCGCGACTGGCTCACCTTCACCGCCGAGCCCGCCTACCCCAACACCGTCGCGCTCCTCGCCGGCGTGGTCACCAGTTCGACCGACGGCCCGCTCGCGCGTTTCACCCGCCCGCTCGGCGTGAACCACGCGCTCCGCGCTCACGTCCACGCCGCCGTGTTTCCCTACCGTCCCGTGCGCCACGGCCATCTCGAACTCCCTGAAACCGTTGCCAGCCTTTTCGAATCCGGCAACATCGCCGGCGTCCTTCATCTGCTCTCCGACCATCGCACCGCCGGCGCCGGCGAAAGCCGCTTCTACCGCGGCGCCCTCTGGTTCGGCCCGCTTGATGTTTGATCCCCACTCCCACCCTTCAACTTTTTTGACCCTTTAACCTTTCAACCCTTCACCGCCTCGCACCTCGCCCATGACTCTCCTGCTCGGCGCCCTCACCCTCGGTTTTATCCTCAGCCTGCTCGCGCTCGGGGTTTACATCTCGTTCCGCCTCTTCGACGTCGCGGACATCACCGTGGACGGCTCCATCACCCTCGGCGCCGCCGTCACCGCCGTCATGCTGGTCAATGGCGACAACCCCCTCCTCGCCACCGCCGCCGGCACGCTCGCCGGCATGGCCGCCGGCGCCGTCACCGGCCTGCTCCAAACCAAGTGCGGCATCAACCCCCTCGTCTCCGGCATCCTCGTGATGACCGCCCTCTACTCCGTCAACCTTCGCGTCATGGGTAAAAGCAACATCTCCCTCTTCGACCCCATCACGCAGCAATCGTGGGGCCTCAACGGCTGGGCCAAGCACCTCGGCGACCAATGGTTCGGCGGTTCGTTTCAATTCTTCGGCTGGCCCGTGGACGCCCGCGACGCCCTCGTCTGCGGCGCTGTCGGCCTGCTTGTCCTGCTCGTGCTGGCCGTGCTCTACTGGTTTTTCCGCACCGACTTCGGCACCGCCTTGCGCGCCACCGGCGACAACCCGCAGATGACCCGCGCCCTCGGCGTCAACGTCGAAGCCTGCCGCATTTTCGGCCTCGCCCTGTCCAACGGCCTCGTCGGCCTCTGCGGCGCCCTCCTTTGCCAGTATCAGGACTTCGCCGACGCCCAGATGGGCATCGGCATGATCGTCTGGGGCCTTGCCAGCGTCATCATCGGCGAAGCCCTCACCGGCACGCGCAGCCTCGGCTTCGCCCTCATCGGCGGCATCATGGGCTCCGTCCTCTTCCGCCTCGTCACCGCCATCGTCCTGCGCATGGGCACCGTCAAGCTCGGCTCGTTCACCTTCAGCATCGAGCCGAACGACCTCAAGCTCATCACCGCCCTCTGCGTTTTTGCCGCCCTCGTCCTCCCGCGC
>JBEKZN010000028.1:0-10405 GCA_049509815.1 Opitutales bacterium | reverse complement strand
CGGCTGCGAGTACATGACCAGCGGCCAGGTGATCGTGCTCGGCCCCACCGGCCGCAACTTCGCCGCCGGCATGTCGGGCGGTCTCGCCTACGTCCTCGACGAGGACGGCCAGTTCGGCACCCGCCTCAACCGCGAGATGGTCAACCTCTACCGGCTCATCGAGTGCGAAGACGCCGAGATCGCCGGCGTCAAGGCCTTCATCCAGAAGCACGCCGACCTCACCGGCTCCGCCCGCGCCCAGCACATCCTCGCGCACTGGGACGAATTCCTGCCCAAGTTCGCCAAGGTCTTCCCCAAGGACTACGAACGCATGCTCACCCAGATCAAAAAAGTCGAGCAGCAGGGCGTCACCGGCGAAGACGCCCTCCTGGCTGCCTTCGAGGCCAACGCGAAAGACCTTTCCCGGGTTGGCGGAAACTAATTTTTCACCGCGGAGAACGCGGAGAACGCCGAGTTATATTCATTTGACCACCCTCCTTTCTCTGCGTCCTCTGCGTTCTCTGTGGTGAATCTCTTTCTCCCAGCTCCTCGCTCCTAGCTTCTTTTCCCCATGGGCAAACCCACCGGATTTCTCGAATACCTGCGTGACTCCGGCGCCGACCGCGCGCCGCTCGAACGCGTCAAGGACTGGAAAGAGTTTCACCTCCACCGCGAGGACCAGGAGCTCCAAACCCAGGGCGCCCGCTGCATGGATTGCGGCACCCCGTTCTGCCACACCGGCCAGCTCATCAGCGGCATGGCCTCCGGCTGCCCCATCAACAACCTTATCCCCGAGTGGAACGACCTCGTCTATAAAAAGCAGTGGCGCGAGGCCCTCGAACGCCTCCACAAAACCAACAATTTCCCCGAGTTTACCGGCCGCGTCTGCCCCGCCCCGTGCGAGGGCTCGTGCGTGCTCGGCGTCATCGAGCCGCCCGTCACCATCAAGAGCATCGAGTGCGCCATCGTGGACAAGGGCTGGGCGGAAGGCTGGATCGTCGCGCAGCCGCCGCTCACGCGCACCGGCAAGAAGGTCGCCGTCGTCGGCTCCGGCCCCGCCGGCCTCGCCGCCGCCGCCCAGTTGAACAGCGCCGGCCACCTCGTCACCGTTTACGAGCGTGCTGACCGCATCGGCGGCCTGCTCATGTACGGCATCCCGAACATGAAGCTCGACAAGCAGGAGGTCGTGCAGCGCCGCGTGGACCTCATGGCCAGGGAGGGCGTCGTCTTCGAAACCGGCGTCGAGGTCGGCCTCAACCTCCCCTCCGAAAAACTGCTCAACGATTTCGACGCCGTCGTCCTGTGCACCGGCGCCACCAAGCCGCGCGACCTGCCCATCCCCGGCCGCGACTTCAAGGGCGTCCACTTCGCGATGGAGTACCTCCAGGCCAACACCAAGTACCTGCTCGACTACGGCATCGACGACGAGCGCCGCCCGCCCATCGACGCCCGCGGCAAGGACGTCGTCGTCATTGGCGGCGGCGACACCGGCACCGACTGCGTGGGCACCTCGATGCGCCTCGGCTGCAAGTCCCTTGTGCAGTTGGAAATTCTCGCCCAGCCTCCGCTCGACCGCGCGCCCAACAACCCCTGGCCCGAGTGGCCCAAGGTTTACAAGCTCGACTACGGCCAGGAGGAAGCCGCCGCCCGCTTCGGCGCCGATCCGCGCCAGTACCTCGTCACCGCCACCAAGTTTGTCGGCGAAAGCGGCCACGTCAGTGGCTTGGAACTCGTCAACGTCGAATGGAAGAAGAACGACAAGGGCCAGTTCGGCCCGCAGACCGTCGCCGGCACCGCGCGCGTCATCCCCGCCCAGCTTGTCCTGCTCGCCATGGGCTTTCTCGGGCCCGAGCAGCCCCTCCTCGATGCCCTCAAGCTCGAGCGCGACCCGCGCACCAATGTCAAGGCCGACCACGGCAAGTACGCCACGAATCTCCCCAACGTCTTCGCCGCCGGCGACTGCCGCCGCGGCCAGAGCCTCATCGTTTGGGCCATCAACGAAGGCCGCGGCGCCGCCCGCGAAGCCGACCGCTTCCTCATGGGCGGGACGATGTTGCCGTAGTCGTCGAGTTTCAGCCCGGGCCGAGTTCCCGTATCAGCAACTGTGCCTGAATCCAATCCGGATCGCGCGCCGCGTGAAAGACCCCCGCCACCAGCCAAAAAGATTCTTGTTCCGAATAATAGAGCAAATAAGGACCGCTCCGGAACGCCACTACTCTCCAATTCTCTTTGCGAAGGCGGGCAACGCGTGGATTTTTGCTAATGGCATCAATGATGCGGACATACTCAGCCAGCAGGCGTACGGCCTTGGCCGGTGATCTTTCCCGATGGTATCGCAGGATGGCTGGAATATCCAAATCCGCCACCCTGTCCGCCACCTTCAGGGGCTTTTTCATAGACCCGTCTTTTGGCGAATCCGTTTCCGTGCCTCCGCCGGCGTCAGCGCCCGGCTGGGATCCTTTTTTATGGCCGCCACGCGCCGCTCCAACTCCTCCAAGTGCGACTTGGGGATGGGCAGTTTTTCCGGCGGAATACTCGCCCACAACTCGTCAATCAGGGCGATTTTTTCCGCCGGGCTGGCCGACTTGAGTTGGGGAATTTCCGCAATCGTCATGCAGGCATTTAAACCCGGAATCGGCATTTTGTCGAGGCCATTGCCGTCGCGCCGACCGCTTCCTCATGGGCGGCACGATGTTGCCGCAAAGCCCTCCCTGTCGGCTTGAAATAGGATGGGGTAGGGGATAGTTGGATAGGTTATGGGTGCGCGCTCTAACGTGGGTTGGTCTCTCGGGGTAGTGTTCCGTGTGGCGCTCGTGACTTTTGCGGCAATCGAAAGTTTGATTCGTTCAGTTCGGTTTAATTACCCGGGCTGGATCTATGGAGATGAAGAGGCATTCTTGTGGCATTACCATCCGTTGATGCAACCGTATGTACGAACGGGAATCAGCATCATGGTGATATGTGCGATTACTGCTTTTGCGGTTCGATTTTGCTGGCGCTGGAAGAACTGGGAAATGCTCACGGGAATCGTGGGGGCATTGCTGGTGATGCTGGCGCGATGCTTTTACTATTGGAGCATTCCTTGGAGTGAAGCATTCTTTTTCACGCTAAGGCTCGTCAGCCTGTCTCTGTTCCCTTTGTTATGCGGTTGGGGGTTAGGTTGGTGGCTGGGGGGTGTGATGAGGACTTGGTTTCGGCGCCGGCGCCAATGGTCGTCTGAAAATCTGCCGGTGACGGACGGCAGGCGGCGGATTTTTATGTGGCTGTGGTTTCTTTCTACGCTGGCCAGCTTGGGATTTTGGTGGCGATTTTGGCCGGACGCCTACGGCATAGTTCCCGCTTGGCATACTGTTAACATGGACTATTTGCGAACAGTCGAATCTTCGTTGGCGAACTCTCCAGTCTTGACGGTTTATGAGGGGTTGCCGCGCGGTCTCGGACCGAACCGTTCCCTGACGCCCGGGGAGGCGGCTGCGCCCGTCCGTCGTTCGATGGTCGAGTTGTTTTTTGCGACGCCGGTGGATGTTTCCGCCGCCGACTCCCGCAAGCTGCACGACCTGCTTTCGGCCCGAACCAGTTTCTTGGTGTGGCACGGGGAAAAAATGTGCGACTTTCATCCGGACTGGGCCATCGCGTGGACGGGACCCGACCGCGAATCCTACGAAACCCAACTTTGCTTCACTTGCGGTGAGGCCAAAATCCTAGGTCCTTGGGGCATTCTCTATCTTGACGACGAACCGTGGGCTTACCACAAGCTTAAGGAGTTGCTTACGCCTTACCACGTTCAGCGTTAGATTGCCCTACAGCAGCGTCATGCATCTCCCGGCGAAAGTTTCCCGTGGCTGGGCCTGGCTCCCCGGGCCGCTGGCCATGGGCGTCTCGACCATCCTCGTCGCCGTCAAGGCGACCGGCCTGCCGCTGTCCATCCCGGGCGCGACGTTGTTCATGGCCGGCGTGGTGACGGCCTACACTTGGGACCGCTGGGCTGACTGCCCGGTGGGCCCGCGTCCCACTTGGTGCCTGGTCGCCTCCGTCGTGGCGGCCATGGTCGGCCTGGTGATCGCGGCCTGGCTGCCGCTGGAAAAAATCGCCATCGCCGTGGGCCTCGGCCTGCTGGGCCTGGGCTACCGGCGGCTGAAAAAATTCCCCCTGCTCAAAACCGGCCTCATCGCGCTGGCCTGGGCCGCGGCGGGCGTGGGCTTTCCAGTCGAGCCGCTGCCGTCGCTCGAGATTTCCCTCCGGCTGGGCGCCGTTTTGTTCGCCATGTTTGCGGCGGGCGCGCTGCTGTGCGACTTCAAGGACGTGGCGGACGACGCCCGCGGCGGCGTGCGCACGGCCCAGGTCTTGTGGGGCCGGGCGGTCGCGGCGGGCCTGGCCGCGGCGCTGGCCGTCGCGGGCGTGGCGCTGGCCCTGACCATGAACCGGCCGGGCCTCGTTTGCTCGGGCCTCGTGCTGGCCGGCCTGTCATTTTTCCCCCAAATCGTTTCGCGGCCCGTCCTCGGCCCGCTGCTGGTGGATGGCGCTCTCGCGCTGCCCGCCGTTTTCATCCTCTCCGGTCTCGCTTAAACGGTTCGGCGCGACTTATTCTTGCCTTTTTGGCGCGTTGCTGTGCGTTGTCCAAGGCGGTGAAATCCATCGCGTTCTATAAAATCCTGGTCGGTGGGCTGGCCGTCTTGCTGGTCCTCACCGCGATGCTGTCCGCCACGCTCATCCTCCAGGCCCGCCGCGAACTCGACTACCTCCGCCGCGAGGAGCAGGGCGTGCGCGACCAGCTCAAGCAGGTGCAACTCCAGCTCGACCAGCGCCAGGAAGCCCTCGACCGCCTCGAAAACGACCCCGCCTACCTCGAGCGCGAAGTCCGCGAGCGCCTCGGCTACGCCAAGCCCAACGAACTGATTTACCGCTTCGACGTGGACCCGCTCACCGCCAACCCCCTCCCGGGCTATAGCCCCTCGCCCAACACGCCGGCGTCCACCAAGTCCTCCAAGTCTTCGTCGTCCAACAAAACCTCCGCGTCCGGCAATCGTCCCTTGCAGCACCCGACCGCACCCTGATTCTTTACATGTCCACGATATCTGAAATCGTTCCCGATGCCTTGCGCGCCGCCTATGAGCGCGCCGGCCAGGGCCATGTCTTTCAATTCTGGGACCGCCTCACGCCGCCCGAATGCGCCGTGCTCCTCGAGCAGGCCGCGCAGGTGGACTTGGCCGAGATTGCGCACCTGACGGAAACCCTCATCCGCGGGCACGCGGCGGCCGTCGCCGATTTTTCCCAACTGCGGCCCGCGCCCTCGGTCGCATTGCCCGAACACGGCGGCGATCCCGCCGCCTGGTCCCGCGCCCGCGCACTTGGCGAAGACGCCTTGCGCGCCGGCCGCGTCGCCTGCTTCACCGTCGCGGGCGGTCAGGGCACCCGCCTCGGCCACGACGGCCCCAAGGGCACGTTCGCCGTGACCCCCGTGCGCGGGCATTCGCTCTTCCAGGTGTTTGCTGAAAAAATCCGTACCGCCGGCCTGCGCTATGGCCGCACGCCGCCGTGGTTCATCATGACCAGCCCGGCCAATCACCCGGCCACGCTGGACTTTTTCGAGGAGCACCGCTTTTTTGGGCTGGATCGCGCGCGCGTGCACTTTTTCCGCCAGGGGCAGATGCCCGCGGTGGATTTTGCCGGCCGCCTCCTGCTCGAAGCGCCCGGCCGCCTCGCGCTCAGCCCCGACGGCCACGGCGGCGCGCTGCGCGCCCTCGTGCGCAGCGGCGCGGTCGAAACCATGCGTGCCGAGGGCGTGGACCTGCTCAGCTATTTCCAGGTGGACAACCCCCTCGTGCGCTGCGTGGACGCCGCCTTCCTCGGCTTCCACCTCGCCGCCGGCTCCGAGATGTCCTCGAAAATGGCGCCCAAGCGCGGCCCCGGCGAAAAAGTGGGCAACTTCTGCCTCGATGCCGCCGGCCGCCTGGTCGTCATCGAATACAGCGACCTGCCATCCGCGCTCGCCGAACAGCGCGATCCCGCCGGTGAACTGCGCTTTCGCGCCGGCTCCATCGCCATCCATGTGCTCGACCGCGAATTCGTCGCCCGCGTAGGTTCCGGCCTTGACCCCGCCTGCCGCCTGCCTTTTCACCGTGCCGACAAAAAAATTCCCGCGCTCGACGCCTCCGGCCAGCTCGTCAAGCCCGACGCCCCCAACGGCGTGAAATTTGAAATGTTCGTCTTCGACGCGCTGCCGTTCGCCCGCAATCCCGTCGTCATCGAGACCGATCGCGCCGGCGATTTTTCGCCCGTCAAAAACGCCACCGGCGCCGATTCCCCCGCTACCTGCTGCGACGACCAGTTGCGCCAGTTCGCCCGCTGGCTGCGCGCCGCCGGCGCCCCGCTGCCCGTGGACTCCACCGGCCTGCCGCCTTTCCCGCTCGAAATCAGCCCGCTCTTCGGCGATGACGCCGCCAGCGTCGCCGCACGCTGGGCCGCGCTGCGCCCGCAACCCGCGCTCGCCGCCGGGCTGGTTTTGGAATAATCACTTCAACCACGAGAAGCGCGTCCGGCCCCGAAGCATCGTTCGTCGCTTTCGCGGATTACCATCGCGCCCCATGCCTCCATGGCCGTGAATCTTAATTTATCCCAATTTCTTTCCTTGGCGGCCGCCGAACGGCTGGCCGCCTGGCGCGCGGGCGGCTTCCTCCCGGCTTGGGCCGTCGCTGCGCTCGACGAATTGGCGGCGGCCGGCGCATGGGACGAACTCGAAGACCGTTTTTTTCGCGACCTCAGCTTCGGCACCGGCGGCATGCGCGGTCGCACCATTGGCCGCCGGCCTGCGCCCGCCGAACTCGGCCCCGGCGGCCTGTCCGCTCCGGCCCACCCGGCCATCGGCGCCAACACTCTCAACGACGTCACCGTCGCGCGCGCCACGTGCGGACTTTTTCGCCAGGCGCAGTTGTCGCGCCCGCGCCTCGTCATCGCGCACGATGTGCGGCACTTTTCCCGCCGTTTTGCCGAACTGGCTGCGCGCATTTGGTCGAGCCTCGGTGGCGAGGCGCATCTTTTCGCCGGCCCGCGCTCGACGCCTCAGTTGAGTTTCACCGTCCGCGCGCTCGGAGCCGACGCCGGCATCGTCCTCACCGCCAGCCACAATCCGCCGCACGACAACGGCTACAAGGTTTACGCCGCGGACGGCGGCCAGCTCGTGCCCGCGCAGGCCGACCGCGTCGTCGAAGCGGCGCGCGCGGTGGCGCTGGCCGACTTGGGGCCGCTGCTGCAATCCGCATCCGTGTCCGGCGCCTGGCAGGTGGTCTCACCGGCGGTCGAGGAGCAATATTTTGCGGCGGTCATGGAAGTGCCGCTCGATGCTTCCTTAATCCGGGAACGTCGTCCGCGCGTGGTTTATTCCGCGCTGCATGGCACCGGCGGCGTGGTCATCCCCCGCGTGCTGAAGCAACTCGGCGCCGAGGTGATTGAAGTGACCGCGCAGGCGGGTGCGGATCCGAATTTTTCCGGCCTCTCGCCCAACCCGGAGGATCCCCACGCCTTGGACTCGGCCTTGTCGAGAGCCCGCGCCGAAAACGCCGATCTCGCCTTGGTGACTGATCCCGATGCCGACCGCATCGGCGTAGCCTTCCGCGGTCGCAGCGGCTCCTACGAGCCGCTCAACGGCAACGAACTCGGCGTGCTGCTCGCGGATTTTCGCCTGCGCCGCGCCAAGGAGCTCGGCTGGCTTCCGCCGGCTGGCTCGCCGCGCGCGGCCATCCTCAAGACCTTCGTCACCACGCCCCTGCTCGACACCCTCGCGCGCGCCCACGGCGTGCGCTGCGTCAACACCCTCACCGGCTTCAAGTGGATGGGCGCGAAGTTGAACCGCTACGACCAGGAGCTTGCGGCGGCCCTGGCCGCTGCGGACGACCGCCCCGGCCTCGCCGTCGTCGCCGCGCTTCCGCCCCGCGAGCGCGCCGCGCTGCGCCTGCGCCATGCCACCTGGGTCGTGTTTGCCGCCGAGGAAAGCTACGGCTGTCTCGCCGGCGACGCCGTGCGCGACAAGGACGCCAACGCCGCCGCCGCCCTTTGCGCCGAGCTGGCCGCCTGGCTGTCGCGGAACGGCCAAACCGCCGCGGAAGTTCTCGGCGAATTGCATGTTAAGTTCGGCTATCACTTCGAATCACTGCGCTCCCTCAATTTCGAAGGCGCCGCCGGAGCCGCGCAAATCAAGCGCGTCCTCGCCGCGTTGCATGCGCGGCCACCCTCCGTGCTGGGCGGGCGCGCGGTCGTGGCCGTCGGCGATTTTCTCCAGCCGGGGCGCCGCGACGAGGACGGCGAAGCTGTTCCGCTCGAGGATTTCCTGCTCTATGAACTGGCCGGCGGCTGGCGCTGCGCCATTCGCGGCAGCGGCACCGAGCCCAAGCTGAAGCTCTATTTTTTCGTCCGGGAACCGGTGGCGAATCTCGCGTCCTTGCCCGGCGTCAGAGCCGCGGTGCAAAGGGATTTTCCAGCCTGGCGGGAGCGCGTGGTTAAGGAAATTTTCGATTATGCGGGACCGGCCTGAGTTGGCCTCATCGCCCGTAATGTTTTGAGCCCTCGCACCCCGCTGTGACCACCCCGCCCATCGTCTGCTTCGGCGAATTCCTTTGGGACTGCCTCCCGCGCGGGCTGTTTCTCGGCGGCGCGCCGTACAACGTCGCCTGCCATCTCGCGCGGTTGGGCCGCCCCGCGGCGCTGATCTCCGCGGTCGGTGCGGATTTTCTGGGCGACGAAGCCCGCCGACGCGCCCAGCTCGCCGGGGTGGACGTCGCGCACCTTGCGCAATGCCCCGATTACCCGACCGGCGTTTCGCTTGTGACCATCGGGCCCGGCGGTGCCGCCACTTACGATATTGTCGCCCCCGCTGCCTGGGACTTCATTCCGGCGGGCGCCGCCGAGCGCCGCAGGGTGGGGGAGGCGGCGGCGCTGGTTTACGGCTCGCTGGCCGCTCGCGCCCCGGCCAGTCGCGCGGCGCTGCAAACGCTGCTCGACGTGCCCGGCCCGCTCAGGATTTTCGATGTCAACTTGCGCCCGCCCTATGCCGAACCTGCCCGCGTGCTCCCCCTCGCGCGCCGCGCCGACGTGGTGAAACTCAACGCCGAGGAACTCGCCGCCCTCGCCGGCCGGCCATTCGCGCCGTCGGATGACCCGCGCCCCTTGCTCCAAAAGTTGCGCGACGACACCGGCGTCACCCGCTGGTGCGTGACCCTCGGCGCCGAGGGCGCCGCCTGGTGGGATGGCGACCAGCTCGTGCGCGCCTCCGCGCCGTCCGTCATCGTGCGCGACACCGTGGGCGCCGGCGACGCCTTTCTCGCCGCGCTGGTGGATGGTTTGACCTGCCTGCCGCCTCCGCGCCAATCCAACCCCGAACAAATTCAGCCGCTGCTCTCTCATGCCTGCCGCCTGGGCGCGTTCGTGGCGGCCAGTGACGGCGCCTGTCCCGCCTATCGTCCGGAAGAAATCGCCTGAAATAAATTCGCGCCGCACGCGGCGAACAATGCCCGGCGCGTTCAATCGGATCGAGGTGCCGACTTGATCAGCCCGTGGTCCATCGCATAGCGCGTCAGCCCGGCGATGCCGTGCAGGTTCAGCTTCATCATCAAGTTCGCGCGGTGCGTCTCGGCGGTCTTCACGCTGATGGACAGCTTGTCCGCGATTTCCTTCGTGCTGTAACCCTCCGCGATCAATTGCAGCACCTCGCGCTCACGCTCGGTCAGTTTTTCCAGTGAATCGTCCTTGTCCGGATCGAGCATCATGCGCCGCACCAGCTCCGACACCCCCGGGCCCAGGTACGTGCCGCCGTCCACCACCGCGCGTAGCGCCTTTTCCATCTCCATCAGCCCCGACGTCTTCTCGATCATGCCGTTGGCGCCCGCCTTGAGCGCCTGGCGCACCAGGCTCGTGGAAAAGTACGCGCTCAGCAGCAGCACGCTGCAATTCGGCAGTTCGGCCCGGACCCGCCGCAGGATTTCCAGGCCGTTGAGCGACGGCAGCTTCACGTCCAGCAGCACCAGGTCCGGCTTGGTCTTTTGCACCAGCTTCAGGCCCTCCAGCCCGTCCCCCGCCACGCCCGCCAGCGTGCACAGCGAAAATTTCTTCAACAGCTCGGCCAGCAGATCGCGCAGCATGGTTTCATCTTCGATGATGACAACGCGTTTCATAAGGGCAGGCGCCGCTTGCGCTGGTAGGTTATTAACGGCTCAGGGCCGGCTTGGCAATGTCTTTTATATAAGATTAAATTAGCAATAATTAGTGAATAAAATATTTCACGTTCGGAAAACAAAGCGTGATGGAGTCATGGACTTTGGGTCGTCCCGGCGGAACGGACCAAAGCCGCGGTCCATCGCCTGGCGGGGTGGGCTTCGCTGCGGAGCGACGAGAAATACTGTGCCGAATTCGAACAATTGTCAATATTATCCCCTAC
>JBEKZN010000279.1:0-3845 GCA_049509815.1 Opitutales bacterium | reverse complement strand
ACGACGCTGGATGGGCGGGTGGCGACGCGGGCGGGCGAGAGCCAGTGGATCACGGGCGCGGCGGCGCGGCAGGACGCGATGCGCTGGCGGCGGCTGTTTCCGGCGGTGGGCGCGGGAGCGGGCACGGTGCGGGCGGACGATCCGCGGCTGACGAGCCGGCTGGGCGGGCGCGAGTGGCGGCCGGCGCGGCTGATTTTCGATCGGAGTTTGCGGACGGCCACGGGCGGGAAACTGCCGAGGGTTTACCGCGACGCCGGGAAAGGCAAGGTGATCGTGGTGAGCGGGCCGAAGCCGGAGAAAAAGGGAAGGACTCGTTTGGAAAAGATTGGAGTGGAGGTGTGGGCGCTGCCGGCGGAAGGGCGGAAGTATTTTACGACGCTGCGGGAAAAGTGCGCGGCGGCGGGGCTGACGGGCGTGCTGATCGAAGGAGGGCCGGGGTTGTTGAGCGCGTTTTTGGCGGCGAAGGAGCTGGATTATTTGTTCGCGTACCGGGCGCCGAAATTTTTCGCGGACGCGGAGGCGAAGGCGGCGCTGACGGGGCCGGCGCGGCCGGATTTGGCGCAGGCGTATGCGCTGGCGGAAGTGCGGCACGCGGTGTTGGGCGAGGACGAGTTGATGCGGGGGCGGGTGGTTTATCCGAGGTGAGGGGAGATGAATGGAAGATGGAAAATGGAAGATGGAAGAAGGAAAAAGGTCCACCGCGAAGGCGCAAAGAACGCGAAGGGGGAAAGAGAAAGAGGTTTGGACAGGATGAAGAGGATGGACAGAATTAGGAGCGGAAGAGAGCGATGCGAAACCCCTCATGAAGTTCATTTGCTACCTGGCGACGGGCAATGCGCACAAGCTGCGGGAGTTCCAGCAGATGCTGGCGGGCGCGGGGTTGCCGTGGGCGGTGGAAAGCGCGGCGAAGTTGGGCGGGATGCCGGAAGTGGAGGAGAGCGCGGAGACGTTTGCGGGGAACGCGCTGATCAAGGCGCGGGCGCTGCGGGCGAAAGCGCCGGCGGGGGCCTGGGTGCTGGCGGACGACAGCGGGCTGGAAGTCGCGGCGCTGGGCGGGGCGCCGGGGGTGCGGTCGGCGCGATACGCGGGGCCGGGTGCAAAGGACGGCGAGAACACGGCGAAGCTGTTGCGCGAGCTGGCGAGCGTGCCGGAGGGAAAGCGGACGGCGCGGTTTGTGTGCGTGCTGGCGCTGATCGGGCCGGACGGGGCGGAAAAGATTTTTGAGGGGGCGTGCGCGGGGCGAATCGGCACGATGGGGGCGGGAGCGGGCGGGTTCGGGTACGATCCGGTGTTTTATCCGGAGGGGCTGGCGCAGACGTACGCGGAGATCGGCGAGGAGGTGAAGAACCGGATCAGCCACCGGGGGCGGGCGGTGGAGAAATTGGCGGAGTGGTGGCGGGCGACAAAATAAAAAGCCCGCGTGCCCGCGAAACGAGATTGAGTGCGGCGATTACGCCGGGATGGTGGCACCGAGTTCCTCGAGCTGGCGGCAGACTTCGTCGATGAGGAAGCCGGGGGTGGAGGCGCCGGCGGTGACGCCGACGACTTCGTACTTGCGGAGTTGCTCGAGGTCGAGCTCGGCGGCGGTTTCGACGTGGAAGCAGGGGAGGCCCTGTTTTTCGACGAGGGCGGCGAGCTTGACGGTGTTGGCGGAGTGACGGCCGCCGATGACGACGATGGCCTGGGCGCCTTCCTGGGAGAGGACGAGGACGTCGCTCTGGCGTTCCTTGGTGGCGCCGCAGATGGTGTCGAACACGAGGGCGGAGGGGTACTTGTTTTTGAGGTAGGCGGAGAGACGGGCAAATTCGTCGGTGAACATGGTGGACTGGGAGACCATGCAGACTTTTTCGCCGAGGGCGGGGAGGGCGTCGATGTCGTCCTGATTTTTGATGACGTGGCCGAGGCCTTCGGTGTAGCCCATGAGGCCGATGACTTCGGGGTGCTTGGGGTCGCCGAAGATGACGGTGTTGTAGCCTTTTTTGGCGTGGATGCGGATTTTGCCGGCGATGATGCCGACGTCAGGGCAGGTGGCGTCCTTGAATTCGAGGCCGAGGTTTTTGAGGTAGCCGCGGCGTTCGGGGGAGATGCCGTGGGCGCGGACGACCATGACGGCGTTTTCCTTGTTGTGGCTTTCGATGGCGATGGCGGACTTGCTCTGGTAGTCGCCGACCTCGTTGATGCCCTCGGCGAGGAGTTTTTCCATCATCTGGCGGTTGTGGATGAGGGGGCCGTCGGTGTAAACGGGACGGCGGCCCTGGACGGCGAACTCGCGGGCGATGTCGATGGCGCGTTCCACACCCCAGCAGAAGCCGGCGCTTTTGGCTCGAATAACCTTCATTTGACGAGGTTTATGGCAGAAAGGCATGTGGCAGTCAATGCGGGGTGTGGGGGGGAATAATGGGTCAGTTTGAAACGGGGCTCTGACAATCCTAAGCCTTAGACAGACCCAAGCCATCATGCCGTCGTAGCTGGGACGCTGGGCTGTTTGTTCTTATCTTGTAAATCCCGTTTTTGTTCCGTTTTGCCTTTGAGAAATGCCCAAACCAAACTTACCAGCGTAGAGCCTCCGAGAGCCGCTCCGGCTGCATCATGCCCGGCATATATACAAACACCGGCAACTCCTAATCCAAAAATTCCTATACCAAAGGCGAGAAACTGGCCTCGACCACTTTGATTTTGCTGACTCGTAATAACGATTTTTTCTATTTCTCTTCGGTGTGCGGATTGCTTTTCTACCTCTCCCATTAGCCGTTCTGCTCCATCGGGAATCAGTTTTGAAAAGCGCTCAAGGTGTTCTGGGTGGGGAAGTGCTCCTGAATACGTTGATTGTATGCTGACTTGTCTGACAAAAAACTCAGAAAACTGAGCTTTCTCTGCGGGTTTAAGCCGCTGGAACGCTGGCAATTTCGCCAACGCTGAATCAATTTGATTACGCGGGTCTAGCAACTCATCGGCCACGAAACACCTCTACGACTTTACGTTCTGCAACTCTTTGTCTATAATGCCAAAAATGTCACCCGCTACCCTTCGCCAGTCAGAGGCAATTGCTCGCCTATCGGCATCGGCGGCAGTTGGCGAAACATTGTAAATAAAATAGTTTCCAGCCAAGTTCATAACTGTTCCCATGCCAGTCCAAAGCGAAGACTTCGCGGTTAAGAAATCTGTATGGCTGCCGTTCATGATGCTCGTATGTCCACGTAGGTAACCCATTAATTTACATTTCTTTGTTCCATTTACAAGCTTCTTATTTCACGCAGCCCTCTCCTCCGTTTTTATCGAGGAGCGGGCCGGGCTTTTCGGCCGAAGAGTAGGCGGAAGAACGAGGCCAGGCGCGCCAGGGAGCGGGCGGACAGGCCGAGGCGGTTGCGGCGAGCGAGCGATGCGCCGTGGGCCTGCAATTGCGCGACGACCTGGGTGCGGCCAAAGACGGAGGCGAACATGAGGGGGGTCATGCCCACGCCGTTGTCGGCGTCGATGTCCGCACCGTGTTCGAGCAGCAGGGCGACGATGGGCCCATAGCCCTTGAAGGCGGCGCCGCCGAGGGGAGTTTGGTGGCGGTTATTCCGGCGGTCAACTTCGGCGCCGTGTTCGAGCAGCATCCGGGCGGTCGCAAGTTCGCCGTGATAGCAGGCGAGCATGAGGAGGGAATTGCCCCTGGCGTCGGAGAGATTCGCGGGGAGGCCTGCGCGGAGCATGGCGGCGAGTGGCGCGGTCTCGCCGTGGCGCGCGAAATCGAGCGCGAGTTGCTGCAACTCGGCGTAGCGCTTTTCCTCGGCTTGGGTGACGACGGTTTCCATGGTTTACTTACCGGCGGCGTGATTTTTGACGCCGAGCGCCTGGGCCAC
>JBEKZN010000278.1:0-3385 GCA_049509815.1 Opitutales bacterium | reverse complement strand
CAGGACTTTTACGCCGCCTTCAAGGTCGGCCCCGACGACAAGCACATCACCACGGTGGACGAAGGCGGCGTCGCCCTCGCCGCCATCCAGGGCCTCAATCAAAAACTACAACAGCAACTCCAGGAAACAGACGCCGAAATCAAAGCCCTCGAAAAACGCATGTCCGACCTCGAAGCAGAAGTCAAAGCCTCAACCAGCAAATAAACGAAAATCCTCCACAGTCATTTCGACCACTATACACCATGCATCACCCGCTCATTCCTCACCGCCTCCTCGCTTCGCTGGCCCTCCTGGCCTTCGCTTCCTCCGTCCTCCCCGCCCCCGCTCAAAACGTTAGTGTCGAAGTTAACAGCAGCGGCGCCGTCGTCCAACCCGCCTCCGGCGGCGTGGTCAACTTCGCCAAGAGCCAACTCGAGGTCAACGGCGTCGCCGTCACCGGCGGAGTCGGCCCCGCCGGCCCTGCTGGCCCAACCGGACCCACCGGCAAAACCGGTGCCACCGGCCCCGCCGGTCCCGCCGGCGCTACTGGCAAAACGGGTGCAACCGGCCCTGCTGGTCCCGCTGGCAAAACCGGCCCCGCCGGTCCCGAAGGCCCGGCTGGTCCCGCTGGCAAAACCGGCCCCGCCGGCCCCGAAGGCCCGGCTGGCCCCACCGGTAAAACTGGCCCGGCCGGCCCCGCTGGCCCAGCCGGTCCCGCCGGCTCGGGGGGAACCGTCGGCACCAGTCTCAAGCTGGGCGACTGGGATATCAGCCAAACCAGCTTCACCGGCAATTCGACCACCATCGATAACGTCCTTGAATTTTCCAATAATGGCACCGGCAAAATGGTGCTCTTCCCGCCGAATATTTCTGTCGGTGACAACAGCTCCATTGACTTGGGAGTTGGCGTGGACGAAATCAGCGCCAACAACGTCCTCGTCACCGGCGGCACTCTCGAGCTGGAAACCGGCAGCGGCCTGCGCGTTGACGACGGCGATGTTTCCATCGGCGTCGGCTCCATTCAAGTCAATGACGGCGACGTTACCGTTAATGGCGATGTTACCGCCGACACTTTCACCAACGCCAGCGACCGCAACCTGAAGGAAAAATTCTCCGCCATCGACTCCGCCGCCATCCTCGAACGCGTCCTCAGCATCCCCATCTCCAGTTGGTATTTCAAAACGGACGCCACTGAGCGCCACATCGGCCCCATGGCCCAGGACTTTTACGCCGCCTTCAAGGTCGGCCCCGACGACAAGCACATCACCACGGTGGACGAAGGCGGCGTCGCCCTCGCCGCCATCCAGGGCCTCAATCAAAAATTGCAGGAAAAGGACGCCCGCTTGAACGAGGAATTAAACGAAAAAGACGCCGAAATCAAAGCCCTCGAAAAACGCATGTCCGACTTGGAAGCAGAGGTCAAAGCCTCCGCCCAAAAATAAGTCAAAGGCCTCCGGGGCGATCACAAATCCGCTTGGGTTTGGTTTGCGGCATGGCTTTGCCTCAAACAATTTCCGCTTTTTGCATTTTGCATTCTGCATTTTGCCTTTAGCCTTCCCCCATGCCCGCCGATCCCGCCGCCCGCGCCGCCCGCCTGCGCGCCCAAATTGCGGACCATGACCACGCCTATTACGTCGAAGGCCGGCCCCTCGTCTCCGACCGCGAATACGACCAGCTTTTCCAGGAACTTCAGCAGTTGGAGCAGCAATTCCCCGGGCTCGTCACGCCCGAATCGCCCACCCAGCGCGTCGGCGGCGCGCCCAGCGAAAGGTTTGTCCGCGTGCGGCACCTCGTGCCCATGCTCTCGCTCGACAAGATCGAGGCCGCCGCGCATCCCACCAGCGCCGAGCAGCCCGACCGCGAACGCCGCAGCCGCGAGCAGGACGAAGCCACCCTCGACCGGCTTCGCGCCTGGGACGCCACCCTCCGCAAGCAGCTTGGCCGCGACCGCATCGAATACGTCCTCGAACCAAAAGTGGACGGCGTGTCCGTCAGCGTGCACTACCGCCACGGAAAATTCGCGCTCGGCGTCACCCGCGGCGACGGCGCGGAGGGCGACGACATCACCGCCAACCTCAAGACCGTCCGCTCCATTCCCCTCGAGTTGAAAACAAAAAATCCCCCCGCCCTCCTCGAAGTCCGCGGCGAGGCCTACATGCCGCTCAAGGAGTTCGAAGCCGTTAACGCCAAGCTTGCCGCCGAGAGCGAGAAGCCTTTTCCCAATGCCCGCAACGCCACCGCCGGCACCCTCAAGCAGCTCGATCCCAAACTGGTCGCCCAACGTCCCATCCGCGCCGTCTTTTACGCCACCGGCGCGCTGGACGGAATCGCCTTTCAAAAACATTCCGGAATGCTCGAAACCCTCTCCCGCTTCGGCCTCACCACCCAAAAACTCTGGTGGGTCTGCGCGGGCATCGAGGAGGTTCTGGAAATTTACCGCGACAAAATCGTCGCCCATTACGACGAACGGCGCGACCTGCGCCGCCAGTTGCCCTACGAGATCGACGGCATCGTGCTCAAGGTGAACACCCTTGCCGACTGGCCGCGTCTGCCCGGCCGCGCCCGCGCGCCCGGCTGGGCCATCGTTCACAAGCCCGTCCCGTGGATCACACCCGCCGAAACCCTCCTCAAGGCCATCACCGTGCAGGTTGGCCGCACCGGCGTGCTCACTCCCGTGGCCGAGCTCGAACCCGTCTTCCTCCAAGGCTCGACCATCGCCCGCGCCACCCTCCACAACGAGGACGAAATCCGCCGCAAGGACATCCGCGTTGGCGACACCGTCGTCGTCCGCAAGGCCGGCATGGTCATTCCCGAAGTCGCCGAAGTCGTCATCACCAAGCGCCCGCCCGGCACCAAGGAATTTGACCTCTTCGCGCACGTCGGCGGCCGCTGCCCCGTCTGCCACGGCCCCATCGCGAAGGAAAAAGTCTCCTCCGGCGGCGCCGACGAGGTCGCCTGGCGCTGTCAGAACATCGCCGGCTGCCCCGCCCAGCTCACGCGCCGTGTCGCCTACTTCGCCCACCGCAAGGCCCTCGACCTCGAGTCCCTCGGCGGCATCGTCGCCGAAAAACTCATCGAGCGCGGCCTCGTCAAGGATCCTCTCGACGTCTTCGAAGTCCCCCTTGAAAAACTCGGCGCCCTCAACCTCGGAGACGACGAAAACCCCCGCGTCTTCGGCGAGAAAAACGCCAGGAAAGTCCTCGACGCCGCCGACCGCGCCAAATCCCTCCCCCTCGCCCGCTGGCTCTACGCCCTCGGCATCCCCAACGTCGGCGAAGCCACCGCCAAGGAAATTTCCCGCCACCACGCCGACTTCGACGCCCTCCGCGACTCCCCCCTCCTGCGCGACATCGTCGCCGCCGCCCAACTCGAAGCCCGCCGCAAGGAAATCTCCCCCTCCTCCCGC
>JBEKZN010000277.1:0-3388 GCA_049509815.1 Opitutales bacterium | reverse complement strand
CCTCGAAAATATTTCGAGGGATTCCACCTCTTCCATCCGTCTTAAAGGACAGCACGGCGTCTTCCCTCCCGGACCGCCCGCGCCTTCCCTGCATGAAATCCCGCCTTGTCCTTCTCTTTGCCGCTTTCTGCGCCCTCCTCGCTGCGCCCGCCTGCCCGGCGCAAAATACTACTCCTGCCTCCGCCGCCTCCCAAGCCCCCGATCCTCCCCACGTCCAGTGTGTGGTTGACGGCGTTATATCGTTTTACTTTCACTACCACGACGGCCTCACCCTCTCTCAAATCGTCAAGAACCTTCCCGAGGGATTTTATTGGGCCAATACTTCGGTGTTGCGTATTGAGCGCCTTAACACGCCTCAACCAATCGTCGTCGACTACGCCGCTATCGCCGCCGGTCAGGCGCCGGATTTTCCCCTCGTCGAGCATGACATCATCCACGCCGACCCCAAGTCGTTTACCTTTGTGGGTGGCAACCCGCACGACCTTATCAACCGGATCAGTGAGTTTTTTGGCGTGGACTATAGCATCGCCAGCATTCCGCCCGATATGAGCGGTATTTCCGTTCCGGCTTTCCGCATCGTAGTGCCCGAGGGCCCGTTCGATGCACTCAACCTTTACAATCGTCTCAGCGATAATCTCCCCAATCTCGGCAAATGGTTCATCCAGGGCGATCCCTACAAACCCGACGTCCTCATGCTCACTCCGCCGAAGGACGCTGCGGATTCCGAAAAATCTGCCCCGCGCGCCCAAGCCCTGCCGATTGCCGACATCCCCAATGACAAATGGGATGCCATCGGTGAGAGCATCCGCCGAGCCGACTTGGCCTCCCAGGAATTCGCCGGCTCGTTAACTTTTCATCGTAGCGGCCAGTTGCTCTTCCAGAACGACACCAAAATTCTCGTCGTCATTGGCCCTCCCTCTTACATAGAATTGGTTCAGTCGGTCGTCACCGCCTTTCGCCAAAACGCCATCATTACCCAAACCCAGTTACTCCAGTCCGCCGGCCCGTCTCCAGATGCCACCGCGCCGGCTACTACCTCTCCACCACCGCCCTCCTCGTCGCCCAAATAAACGCCCCCATGCTCTCGGGAAAAATCCAGCACGCCAGTCACCTGCCGGGTTTTCTCGTCATGCCGCTGCCCGACGACCGTTCTGCCTCCAACCCTGTTCCGCGCTTCCCCGCGCCCGCCGCATCCTCCGGTTTGACCGCCCTCACCCGCGCCGTCCGCCGTCGCGACCCCGCCGCCTTCTCGGAATTTTACGACCGGTATTCCTTTCGGATCTACAAGCACCTGCTTTTCCTCACCAGAGGCGACGAGCAGCTCGCCGGTGAAGTCCTCCAAACCGTCGCCATTAAGCTCGCCGTCAAAATGGAAATTTTCACCGCCGAGCCTCCTTTGCTCGCCTGGCTCCAGCGTCTCGCCCGCAACGCCTTCATTGACCATTGCCGCGCCCGCCGCCGCGAAAATCTCTCTGTCCCGCTCGACGAAGCCGCCCTCGCCGGCCTCGCCGATCGCACTGCCGAAACCGCGCTCCAAAACGCCCTCGACCAGGCCCTCGCCGATTGTCCGCCCGAAGACCGTGAACTCCTTCACGCCGCTTATGTGGATGGCCAGCCTCTCGCCCATCTCGCCGCCCACCATGGCCAAACGTACAAGGCTCTTGAGTCCCGCCTCGCACGCCTCCGCCAAAAAATCCGCCTCCGCCTTTTGCGCGCCCTGCGCCATGAATAATCATCCCGATCAAAACCCCCGCGACCCGCTGCTCGACGCCGTGCTGCGTGACGAATCCTGGGAACCTCTCAACGCCGCCGCCAAGGCCGCTGCGCTTCGCAAGCTTTCCGCCCTGCGCCGCCGCCAATGGCAGTGGACCGCCGCCACTGCCGCGCTCGCCGCCGTCATTGCTGCTGCGGTGATTTTACCGACCCTTCTCACCTCGCCACAACCTGCGGCATCTTCTCTCTCTTTGGCTCACGCTCTCTCCTCTCCGCCCGACAACGCTTCATCGCTTCAACCCTTCAACCCTTCAACCCTTCAAAGCACTTCCCCCGCTCCCGCCGTTGCCGTTTCCACCCGGCCGCTTGAATCGCCCCAGCACATCACCGAAGCCCAAATGCTCGCTCTCTTCCCGAAGGGTAGTTGCCTCATTGCCGAAATCAACGGTCAGGAACAGCTTATCTTCATCGACCGAAAGGTTGAAACTCAGGGCGCGCCCTATCCCCCAGGCTCGTAAATCTAGCGGATACACCCTAGCCGTTCCAGGTGGACAGGGAAATTTTGGAAATTATGGTTTTCTCGCCAAATTCCAATTATTCCCATGCCAGCCTCATCCGCATCCTCCTGTGATTGCCTCATCGCTGGTGCCGGTCCGGTCGGTCTGACCCTCGCCCTCGAGCTCCAGCGCTTCGGCCTCAAGTGCCGCATCATCGATCAGAACGCCCAGCCTACCGACAAATCCAAGGCCCTCGTCCTCTGGCCTCGCTCCCTCGAACTCCTGGAACGCGCCGGTATCGCCGGCGAATTCGTCGCTGCGGGCATGTGGGCCAAAGGCGCGCGCATGTTTGGCGATGGCCGCCCGCTTGCCCATATTACGATCTACCGCGAAGACTCCGCCTACCACACGGCGCTCATGATCGCGCAAAACGAAACCGAGCGCATTCTCAACCTGAACCTCGAACGCCGCGGTCTCCCAGTCGAGCGCTCCGTCGCTCTCGTCAAAAGCGTGGCCGACCCCGACTCCGTCACCTCCACCCTTCGCCACGCCGATGGCCGCGAGGAAATCGTCACCAGCAAATGGCTCGGCGGTTGCGAGGGCTCGCACAGCACCGGGCGCAAGCAGCTCGGCATCGAATTCGCCGGCGAATTCGAACCCAATGACTGGATCCTCGCCGACACCGAAGTGGACGGCTCCATCTCCTTCGACGAAATCAGCGCCTTCTGGCACAGCGACGGCGTCGCCATCTTCTTCCCCATCGCCCCCGGTCGCTGCCGCGTCATCGCCGACATGGGCAAGGCCCCCGGCACTGACAAACCCGCCGACCCCACCCTCGAGCAAGTCCAGGCCCTTGTGGATCACCGCACCGGCATCAAGCTCCGCCTCCACGATCCCATCTGGCTCTCCGGTTTCCGCATCCACGAACGCAAAGTCAGCCAATACGGCCGCGGCCGCGCTTTCCTCTGCGGTGACGCCGCCCACATCCACAGCCCCGCCGGCGGTCAGGGCATGAACACCGGCATGCAGGACGCCTTCAACCTCGCCTGGAAACTCGCCCTCGTCCATCACGGCCGCGCCCGCCCATCCCTTCTCGACAGCTACTCCCATGAGCGCGACGCCGTCGGCGAAATGGTCCTGCGCAACGCCGGCAACTTCACGCGCCTCGCGATGATCCG
>JBEKZN010000276.1:0-3403 GCA_049509815.1 Opitutales bacterium | reverse complement strand
TTTGGATTTAAGAAGATTATAATCTCACGAAGATGTGTAAGGTAATTTCAGATACTGCACATTATTTTTCTGGTTACTTGAGTTCGACATGACTATGCATTGGGTAAATTCACGCTTCGGTCATTAATATAACCGTAAAAGATATCGTAATCGAGCGCCTGTAGCTGTGGCCGGATTTTTTCCCATAATTCTCTAAAATTTGGACGAAAGATCGCGTCATCTTCGATAATCAAAACGCTGTTCAAGCCACGCCGTTCCGCTTCAATTACTATGGCCACATGAGAAGCGTTCACTCCACGCATTCCCGGCCATTTATGATTGCCCCTGCTTGTAAAGCATTTGGCTGGAAATCTTTCAAACGGAATTCCGGCCTCGAATAGACGCCTGGTGGCTTTGGCCATTCGCTCGACATCCTCGTCTCGATTGATAACATAAACATCGCCGAATTCGATGCCGTGAATGCATTTCATAGCTGACCTTTTCGCCATTTTAGCGTGATAATGGCAACTGTTCTCCGAAATGACCAATCAAAACCACCTTCTTCTGTTGGATAAAACGGGTTGCCAAATGGTTGTCCGCTAAGCTGTTTTTAGTTGCACTTTTGCGAGATTAGGTGCATTTTGGTTCCAGTTCTAATCTATTGATTATCAACCAAGTCCGTGGAATCAAGCGACTTAGCTTCGCCGATACGGAAGGGTTCAAGTCCCTTCCCGGGCACTTTTTTTCGAGCGCAGGCCGGGGGTGGAAGGCCGGTGGCGTTGGCCTTGAACTTAATGTTTCCGCGCCTGATGGTGAATTACGCCGACGCGCCATGGTGGAATGGCGGGGAAGGAGATGAGCCAAGCGAATCGAAGGCAGTTAGAAGATTGCACGCGCAAAGCCTTGCTCATGGAAGGTTTTGCCGATAGGGTAAGGAGAACGCCATGGCACGGTAAGACGAAAGGCAGCGGGCTTCGAGAGGGGCCGGCTGTTGTTTGACTGCTATTTCGCCCCATTGATGATTGACCCCACCCCAACCCATGGCCATGGCCAGACGGAGGCCGCGGCGTGGAAGACGATCGTCGAGCCGTACCAAAAGCCCTCAACCCGGCGGGCGGTTTGGCAGACGGTGAACACACTGGGGCCGCTTTGTGTGCTGTGGGTTTTGATTTACTGGAGCCTGACGGTGTCGTGGTGGCTGGTGGCGCCGCTGGCGGTGCTGGCGGGGGGCCTGCTGGTGCGGGTGTTCATCATTTTTCACGACTGCGGGCACGGTTCGTTTTTCAAATCGCGCACGGCGAACGACGTGGTGGGGTTCATCATGGGGATGCTGACGTTCACGCCGTACTTTCACTGGCGCACGGAGCATGCGATCCACCATGCGACGGCGGGCCACCTGGACAAGCGCGGCACGGGGGATGTGTGGACGATGACGGTGCAGGAGTATCTGGGTTCTCCATGGTGGAAGCGGGTGGCGTACCGGCTGGCGCGGAATCCGGTGGTGCTGTTTCTGTTCGTGCCGCTGGGTTTGTTTCTGTTCGAGCACCGGTTCGCGTCGAAGCGGGCGACGAAGCGGGAGCGGGCGTCGGTGCATTGGATGAATCTGGCGATTTTGGGGATGGCGGCGGGGATGAGCGCGATTTTTGGAATCAAAGACTACCTGATTTTGCAGGTGACGATGATGGCGGTGGCGGGTTCGGCGGGGATGTGGCTGTTTTACGTGCAGCATCAATTTGAGGGGGTTTACTGGGCGCGGGAGGACGAATGGGACTTCATGACGGTGGCGATGCAGGGGAGCTCGTTTTACAAACTACCGAAAATTTTGGAGTGGTTTTCGGGTAACATCGGGTACCACCACATCCATCATTTGAGTTCGCGGATTCCGAACTACCATTTGCAGCGGTGCCACAACGCGCACCCGCTGTTTCAGACGGTGAAGCCGGTGACGCTGGTTTCCAGTTTGAAGTCGTTCCGCTTCCGGTTGTGGGACGAGCAGGGGCGGCAACTGGTGGGGTACCGGCACCTGCGGAGGATGCGCCAGCGGGAGAAGCGCGCGGGGCGGCCGTTGCGCCGGAGTGGACACGGGACAACGAGGTGAACGACGCGAGCCCGGAGCGAAGAGGAAGGTTCGGCGTGGGAATAACGAAAGAGCTTACCGGTCCGCGCGGACGATGAAGCGGCAGTAGGATTCGGTCAGCAGGTAGAGCGTGAACAGGATGCTGGTGATCCAGAAGCTCGGCGGCCAGTTAGTGAGACAGGACAGAAGAATGCCGGCCCATACGGATCCAAGTGCGACGACGAGGGAGGCGGCTAAGGCGGTCCAATAGCCGTGGCACAGGCGAGTGGCGACGCCGGCCGGCCCGATGACGAGGGTGAAGACGAGCAGGATGCCGACGACCTGGCTGGCGAGGGTCACGCTGATGGCGAGCACGAGCATGAAGGCGGTGGAAAGGGCGGTGAGCGAGAGGCCGCGGGCTTCGGCGAGATCCGGCTGCAGGCTGGCAAAGAGAAGCCGGCGCGCGAAGAGGGCGAGCGCGCCCATGCTCAGGACGGCCAGCAAGATCATTTCGACGATCTGGGGGTGGGAGACGCCGAAGATGTTGCCGAAAAGGATGGCGGTGGCCTGGCCGGCGAAACCCTTGTAGAGCGCCAGGAAGAAGGTGCCGACACCGAGGGAGATGGACAGCACCATGCCGATGGCGAGTTCGGTGCGTTGGAGCTTGTTGCCCGCAATGCCCATGGCGGCTCCGCAGACACAACTGATGGCCAGCATGCCCAAGAGCGGGGAAAGGCCAAAAAGAGCGGCACCGGTGGCGCCGGTAAAGCCGACGTGGCCGAGGGCGTCCACCGCGAAGCCAAGTTTTCGGACGATGACGAAATAGCCCACAATGGCGCCGAGGATGGCGGCGACGGAGCCGGCCACGAGCGCGTTGCGCACGAAGTCGTAGGCGAGATAATTGGCGAGTTGTTCAATCATGACAGCCGGGTTGACAGGCGATTTCGGCGACGTTGCTTTCGGCGTTGACGATGAAGATGCGGCCCTCGGCGCGGACGACGTCGATGGCAGCGCCGTAGAGGCGGCTGAGGGAGGCGCTGGTGACCACGTCATCCACCGAGCCGAGGGCGGCGCGGCCGCCGGCGAGGTAGAGCACGCGGTCCATCGCGCGCAGGAGCGGGTTGACGTCGTGCGCGATGAAGAGGACGGTGGCGCCGGTTTCACGGCGGATTTGCATGACGCGATCCACGAGGAGGGACTGGTTTTTGGGGTCAAGGCTGGCGAGGGGTTCGTCGAGCATCAGCAGCCGGGGCTGGCCCAATAATGCCTGCGCGAGGGCGATGCGCTGTTTTTCCCCGCCGGAGAGAACGGAGAATGGGCGGTCGGCGTAGGCCTCGGCGCCGGCAAGTGCAAGCGCGCGCGAGACTT
>JBEKZN010000275.1:0-3436 GCA_049509815.1 Opitutales bacterium | reverse complement strand
TCCTCCCCGCCCCCCGGCATCTCCAAATACTTCCGCTCCAGCGACTGCCCGCGGCTCACCGCCGAAATTCGCGCTCCCGCCGCCAGCAGCACCCGCAGCGCCGCGCCGATCACGTCCTCGCCGTGCCGCTCCGGCTTCACTTCGTAGCGGATTTTCAGCACCCGCGCCCCCGCGTCCCAATCCACCGTGTCGCCCGCCAGCGCCTGGGCCACTTCCGCCAGCGGCAGCGGCCCCTCCGCCACGGTGATCAAAATCTCGTCGTCGCGCCCCGTCACCTCCGCGATCGGCCCGCTCACCACCACCCGCCCGCCGTTCATCAGCGCCACCCGGTCGCAGATCGTCTCGATCTCATGCAGGTTGTGCGAGCTGATCACGATCGTCCGCTGCCCGCGCTGCGCCGCGATGAACCCCCGGATGTCGTGCGCCTGCCGCGGGTCGAGCCCGTTCGTCGGCTCGTCCAGCAGCACCAGCTCCGGATTGCCCAAAAACGCCTGCCCGATCCCCAGCCGCCGCAGCATCCCGTGCGACAGCGTCTTCGTCCGCGTTCCCGCCCGGCCGGTCAAGTCCACCAGTTGCAAAATCCGCTCCACTTCCCCGCGAATCGCCTTGCGCCCAATCCCCTGCAACCTTCCCAAATACGTCAACTGGTCCACCAATGTCAGGTCGCGCCCCAGCGCCGCGTCCTGCGGCAGCGCCGTCACCCGCCCGCGATGCCGCCGCGGCTCGAACCTCCCGCCGCCCAGCAAGCTCACGCTCCCGCGGTCCGCCCGCAAAAACCCGCACGCAATCGCAAACGTCGTCGTCTTCCCCGCGCCGTTCGGCCCCACCAGCCCGAAAATCGAGCCGCGCGGCACCTGCAAATCCAGCCCGTCCAGCGCCTGGATTCGCCCATACCGCTTGCCCACCCCGCTCAGGCTCAGCGCCATCTCGCTCGTGGCCGCGCTCAAAGGTCCCTCCTCGAATAAAAGATCAGCCCGACCGCCACATATAACACTCCCAGCCCCACCAGTATTGCCATCGCCGGCCCCACCGTCGCGTACGTCGCTGTCCACAATTCGCTTTCGTGCGCGTATGGCTCGAACTGGTCCAGCACGTTGAAAAATCCCGCCAGCGAGGTGTCCGCGTAGTAGCCCGTCAGCCCGTGCACCATCCACACCGCGCCGATCCCGATCAGCGCAAACGCCCGCGCCGACAGCGCTGAACTGCAATTCATCGAGCACAGCGACGCCAGCCCCACGAACGGCACGCAAAACGCCACGATCCGCGGCCAGAACACCAGCATCGCTGAAATCGCCGGCCCCCACTCAAAATCCGCCAGCTTCCACGCCCCCATTGCCAGGCACAATCCGGCCGACAAGAGCACCACCACCGCCATCAAGAAAGCCTGCCCCAGCACCTTCCCCACCACAAATTCCACCCGTCCCGTTCGCAGCGCCGTGAACCGCACTCCACGCGTCTGGTGCTCCTGCGCGATGGATTCCGACGCCGTGATCATGATCAAAATCGGTACCGCCAATAGGCACACCAGCATGAAAAACAGCGCGATCAGCGGCTTCGCCACCAGGAAATCCACCGTCGTCGGATCCGTCACCTGGTCGCTCAATATGCCTCGAAACGGCGACCACCGGGAAAAAAATGCCCCTTGTGACGGCCCTTTTGGCACCGCCGTCGCCGGCGGCGGCTGGAACGGGTGCGCTTCCACATGCCCGCTCGTCGCCGGATTCGGCGCCGGCACATCGCGCCGCTGCCACCGCGGCGGTGCTTGCGTTAAATTTTGCGTCACGTTCAACAGCCGCACAAAGTTGAACGTCGCGAACGCCGCCACCAGCAGGTAAAGCGCGACAATCAAAAATGCCCGGCGGCTCCGCAGCATCTCGCGCAGCTCAAAGCCGGCGACCAGGTACGTGTCTCGAAACGGGGTGGGGCTCAACATATCTAATGCTTCGAGGTATCGCCGCCGCGCCGCTTAAGTCAATGCCATAGCAGACCCATCGCGCCGCCGCTGCGAATTTTTCGCCATGTTAATCAACTGCGCATTATCGCTTCATTACGGCTTCCTTCTCACTCCCGCCTCCCCGCGCATGCCGCCACATAATCCCGCACCTTCGCGCCCCACTCCGACGCCACTTCCACGCTCGCCGCACTCACCTCAAAACCGTTCCAGTACTGCAACCGCAGCAAGTCCCCGCTCGCCAGCTTCTCCGGCACCACCCCGCAAAAGAAAAACCCCAGCCGCTCCGCCGCCGCGCACGCCACCGGCGTGTATGCTTCCGCCAGCGGCAAGTTCAGCACAATAAACGCCATCCCGTGCCGGCACTGCGCATCTAAATGCGCCCGCAAATGCTCCGCCCACTCCGTCCCATACGCCAATGCCTCGATCGTCCCAATGCCCCAGTCCGCCGACTCTGTCAGCGCAAACTCCGGCGCGCCGCCCGGCGCTTCACCCGCCTCCGCAAATTCCCGCTCCAGTTTCAGCCGTCCGTAAATCTCGCGCAACATCCCCTCGTGCTGCGCCGGCGCGTGCACCTTCCGCCGCGGCCCCGCGTTCACCGCCAGGTAAAAAATCATCGCGCTCACCCGCGCCGCGTCCCGCACTGCCTCCGGCACGGCAATGCCCTTAAACACCAGGCTCTTCGGCAGGTACCCCATCAGCAGCCCCGTTTCCACCGCGCCCATTTTCACGTTCGTCTTCTGCGACAGCGTGTGCGCCGTCACCGCCTCGCTGAAAATCCCCGCCAGCCCGGCCTCCTTGCCATGCTCTGCGAGAAACGACTTCATCCGCTCCATCAAATGATGCCCGCGCGCGTGTGGCGCCACAATCGCGTTGTCGCTCTCCGGCACACGGTCTCTCGGCGCGCTGAACACCAGCGAAATATGCCCCAGAATCTCCCCGCTCGCCCGCACCGCCACGCAGCACCGCCAAATCCCCGACCGCAGCCGCTCGGCCAGCCGCTCCGGCTCATATAAATCGTCGTTCGGGTAGGTGTAGCCGAACACCCGCCACACGCACCGCGCCAGCTCCGGCGCATCCTCCGGTTCCATCAGCCGCAGCGTGATCTTCTCCTCCGCCGGCACCACCTCCGGCTTGTCCTCCAGTCCCTCCGGCTCCGGCATTGCCGCAAACACCCGCTTTTTCCGCAACTCCACCCGCTTGCCCCGCCGCCCCTGGTACAAAAACCGCAAATCATCCGCAAACGCCCGCGCCAGCGCCGTTCCCAGTTTTCCCGCTCCCGCCATCTTCTTTGGATCGAACGGCACCCCCTGGTCCTCGATCGCCACCACGAACGTCTCCGCCTCCAAAATCACCAGCACGTCGTACTGCGCCGACTCGTCCCCCTCGTACGCGTGCGCCACCACGTTGCAGCACAGCTCCTCCGTTCCCAGCTCCAACCCCCGGCCCTCCTCCTCCGAAAAACCCTGCGTCTGCGCCACTTCC
>JBEKZN010000274.1:0-3440 GCA_049509815.1 Opitutales bacterium | reverse complement strand
CCTCCTCGTAAATGTACGACAGCAAAATCCGCCCCGCGAACTTCGCGAAATCCGCGTCCCGCTCGATCAGCGCCTTCGCGTTCAGAATCACCGTCTTTTGCAGATCCTCGCGCGTCATCTCCGCGTACAGCGAGCGCCGCAGCTCGCCCTCGATCTGCTCCCGCGTCAGGCACAAATCCAACCCGATGGACGCAAACACGATCCGCGCCCGCAACTCCGCCCCGTCCCACATCTCCGTCTGCCCGTCGTCGCGCTTGACGAAAATGATCTGCTCCTGCCGCGCGTCCTCGGCCGCGGTGCGCGCCACCGCCTCCCGCCGCCGCGCCCGCTCCGAACGGTACAAAATGTACGCCTCCGCCACCTTGTAGTGCCCGTGGCGCATCAGCTCCACCTGCACCAGGTCCTGCACGTCCTCGATGGACACAAACGCCTGCCCCAAATCCCGCACCCGCTGGCTCACGCTGTCGGCCACCCGCACCGCCGGCGCGCTGTCCAGGTGCATCGATAAAAACGCCTTCCGCACCGCCACCTCCACCTTGTTCGCGTCCCACGGCACCACCAGCCCGTTGCGTCGGATCAGCCGCACCAGCACCGGCACGGTCTCGTCCGTCGTCCCCGAGCCGTCGCTCACCCCCGCCGCTGCCGCGAACGGGCTGTGCGAGCGCTTCGTCACCAAACTCATCGCCACGTCGTGCTGGTCGTGCCGCACCAACGCCTGCTCGATGATCCGGTGCGTCTCTTCCTCCGGCAGCACCCGGTCCTTGTTCTGCGCCCACCGCGCCACGATCTCCTCGCTCACTTCCTTCGCCACCGCCGCCACCAGCCGCCGGTTCTCCTCCGTGAAAATGTCCCGCACCTGCCGCGACAGCAGCAGGTCCGTCAGCGCCGCCCCCACGGTTTCGGCGATCTCGGCCATGTCGAAATTATGCGCCACGCCGTCCGACACGATCTTCACCTCGGGCGGCGTCAGGCTCTCGGCGCCGACCACTTCCCGCCAGTTAAAGCGGGGCTTCTGGTCGTCCGGAATCTGGGCGAAGCGTTTGAGCGCGAGATCTTCTTCAACGGGAATATGGCGAATCATGGTCGTGGAATAATTTAAGGATGAATAATGGAGAGGTTGTTTGATGGAATTGACAGCCTGCGCCGGATGGGACGGCTCTTTCCCATCCTGTTCATTCTGTTAATTCTGTCTAAAATTCTTCTCTTGGTTTTGGGTTGGTTTTGGTTTTTCGATTTCGAGGATCGGCGGCTCCGGCGGTCGTGGCGGCGGCGGCTCCCTGCCGCCCTCGAACAGCCACCGGGTCTTTTCCCACGCATGGTCTAAGTGGTGCTTGCGGATGGACAGCAGGAACACCCCGCCGGCCAGCACCAGCGCCGCGAAATCCAGCTCCTCGCCCAGCGGCGGAAGAAAATCCAGCAGGATGCCCGGCGGTGAAAAAATATAGACCAGCGCCCCGCCCAGCGTGAGCTTCGCCCACCGCGAGGTCTTGGGGTCCATCCCGACATAGTAAAGCACCAGGAATTTGTGCGTGCACCATCGCGCCAGCCGCCGCCAAAGCGCGGGCGGTTTGCTCCGAAGCGGCTGGAGAGAAATTGGCGGTGGGTTGTCATTGCTCATTGGCGCACAAAGGCGATCTAGGGCGTTATAAGCTTTCTCGAAGCCTCTGGCTTAGGGAACTCAACCTTGGTGACAGGAAAGCGAACTAGCCAATCTTCAACCTTAATTTGCTTGTTCGGAAAACCCAATATATTGGCTGTACTGTTAGATACCTCAACAAACAGTTCATTTCGCCCATTTTCGATAAACTTTTTTAGGCGCAGATGCGACCTTGCTTGCATCAACGCTGCCGATAATGCACTAACATCTCGATCGATGTAATATTGAAGCTCGCCGGGCGTACGCTTGTCGATGCTGATCAAACATTTAACCAACTCTGTTGCAGGAATTTCATATAAATTTAGCCCATTTTTATCATCAACACGATTTGGCTTATAAGGTTTCCCACCATGGCGAATAAGCCAAAATGGATGATCTAAAGAGTGAAGTGTATGTTGAATTAAAATATTCACGGTAAAATCCTTATATCTCTACAAATCATCATTGTGCACGTCGCCCAGCGAGCTGCCCTTCTGGTACTCCGTCACGCGCCCCTCGAAAAAGTTCTGCTCCTTCTTCACGTCCATCATCTCCGCCAGCCACGGCAGCGGGTTCTTGATCCCCGGGTTCAGCGGCTTCAGCCCCACGCCCTCCAGCCGCCGGTCCGCGATGTAGTCAATGTACTGCATGAACTCGTCCGCCGTCAGCCCCACCGCGTTCACCGGCAGGCAGTCGCGGATGAATTCCTTCTCCAGCGCCACGCCCTCCGCCATCAGGTCCGTCAACTCCTGCTTGAACGCCGGCGTCCAGATGTCCTGGTTCTCCTCCACCAAATCCATGAACAGGTTGCGGAACACCTCGATGTGGTTGCTCTCGTCGCGCAGCGTGTAGCGGAACATCTGCCCGATCCCCGGAAACTTGTTTTGGCGCGACAGCGACAGGATCATCCCGAACAGCCCGTAGAACTGCGTGCCCTCCATCACCTGCCCGAACAGGAAAATGTTCTTCGCCAGCGCCTGCTTCACCGCCGGGTTCTGCAAGTCCAGCCCGCCGCGCAGCGCCTTCGAGTTGCTCGTCACAAAGTGCGTCTTGCGCTCGATTGTCTTGATGTCCTCGAACATCGCCTCGCACTCGTGCGGGTTGATCCCCAGCGAGCTGATCATGTACACCAGCGAGTCCGCGTGGATGTTCTCCTCGTGCGCGTGCCGCCCCAGCACCAGCTTCAGCTCCGGCGCCGTCACCACCTCCCGCACCACGTGGATGATGTTGTCCCCCACGATCCCCTCCGCCGCCGAAAAATACCCGATCCCCATCTTGATGATCCACCGGTCCACGTCCGAGATCGTCCGCGTGTTGTTGTCCCGCCACTGCTCGCAGTCCTTCTGCATCGGCACGTCCTCCGGCTCCCAGTGGTTCGCCTTCATCTTCTTGTACAGCTCGTACGCCCAGGTGTACTTCAGCGGCAGGATGTTGAAAAACATCGTCGGCCGCCCGTTGATCACCCGCTTCGCCGCAAAGGCCTCCTCCGCCTTCTTTTTGTCCAAAATGAAGGTTTTCTGGCCGATTTTGTAAGTGACGGTTTCTGCAATCATGGCGTAAAGGCTCGTAACGACGGTTTCGTCGCAATCTTGGTGAGGGTGGAAGGTTGGTGGAATCGCCTCGCGCTTCACTGGCCGGGGACGGCACAGCACCGCGCTAAGCGCAAAAAAACGGGGTCAGAATTCGCTGTGGGGTGCGACAGGGCGGCCGCTGGAGCGGCGAACTTTGACGAGGGACATTATTGGGGCAGTTCTTGCAGCATGTCAATAGGCAACCACTACATATTGTGTTAAATTTTTAACGA
>JBEKZN010000273.1:0-3468 GCA_049509815.1 Opitutales bacterium | reverse complement strand
AATGGACCGGGGAAACCCGAATTTTTCGCTGGACGATTATTTCGAGGTGATCGCGCTGAAGACGGGGGAGCTGTTCGCGGTGTCGTGCCAGCTCGGGGCGCGGCTGGCGGGGCTGCCGGACGAGTACGTGCAGGCGGTGAGGCGGTTCGGGATGCAACTGGGGATCGCGTACCAGATTTACGACGACGTGGCGGACTTTTGCGGGGACGAGGCGAAGATCGGCAAGACTTTGGGCACGGACCTGGCGAGCGGGAAATTCACGCTGCCGCTGTGGTGGCTGCTGGACCGGCTGCCGGAGATCGAGGCGAGCGCGCTGCGGCAGGAAGTGCTGGCCGGCGGCGCGGACCTGCGCAAGCTGGCGGCGCGGATGGCGCGGCACGGGGTGTTTGTGGCGGTGCGCGACCGGTTTGAAGCGGAACTGCGGGCGGGCGAGGACGGGCTGGCGAAGTGGGGCCACCTGGCCCCGACGCCGCGGCTGCTGGCGCTGGCGACGTTTGTGCGGGCGCAACTGGCGCGGGTGGCGGGGTAGGGAAGGGAGCTTGGAAGTATCTTTAGGCTCGCTGGCGGGTTGGGTTAATGCTTAATAGTAGCGACATGGCGCGTGCGTATTATAACCGCTTGCGGCTGGACCGGAAGGTGACGGCCCAATCGACCCACGCCGAGGCGGAACAGCGGGACCGGGCCGCCTGGCGGAGAATGACGCCCCGGCAGCGATTGGAGATAGTCGAAACGCTGCGCCAATTGAACCACGCCGATTATGATCCCGCTACCACGCGACTTTCGCGAGTTTATACAGTTACTCAACCGACATCGCGTTAGGTACCTGATTGTGGGAGGATACGCGGTGGGGTATCATGGGTATCCACGCTACACGGGTGATTTGGATGTGTTTGTGGAGCTAACCCAAAAAAACGCGGAAGCCCTGGCGGAAGTCCTGCGCCGTTTTGGAATGCTGGAGAAAGGGGGACCGGAAAAACCATGGTTGAAACAAGGCACGATTGTACGGATGGGGCGTGATCCCCTGAGGCTGGAGATTATGAACGACATTGACGGGGTTACGTTTGCGCAGTGCCACGCGCGGCGCGTGCGCGCCAATTTGGGCGGCTTGACCGTTAATTTTATCTCCCTGCCGGATTTGATCACGAACAAGAAAGCCAGTGGACGATACAAGGATCTTGCGGATGTGGATTGCTTGCGCAAGCCCGCGGAGCAGCAAGCGAGGTTGCGACAGGATCGTAAGCACAAGCCGCGCCGGAAGCCTCACCCATAACAGGGGAGGAGGGGGGTAAGACGTGGCGGGCGAGAACGGGCTGGCGAAGTGGGGCCACCTGGCGCCGACGCCGCGGCTGCTGGCGCTGGCGACGTTTGTGCGGGCGCAACTGGCGCGGGTGGCGGGGTAGGGAAAGTGCGGAGCGGGGAGAGAAACTGGAAGCCAGAAGCTAGAAGTTAGGAGGTGAAGAAAAGAAAAAGAGTTACTCGCGCAAAGGCGCAGAGACGCAGAGGGGAGAAGAGAAAGAGTTTTAAGACAAGATCAACAGGATGGACAGGATAAATAAGGAGAATAGGGAGAGCGCCCGGAAGGCAGTGAATGAACCGGATGATTTTCTATCTTGTAAATTTGCGAGTCAGCCAAAGGCCGGCGGCGACCAACAGGCCGAAGCCGAGGGACCACCAGCCGAGATAAGCCAGCTCGGCGGCTACAGGATGATTTTGAGCCGACTTGAGGAAGGCGACGATCAGGGCGACGGCTCCCAGGATGATGAAAATGGCCGAAACGAAGACTGCCAAAACGACGTATTCGGAAGCGGTCGGCGGCTTGGTGGGGCCCATCATACAAGCAAGCTAGAATACGACACCGTTATTATTACCCATAGTGATGCACGAGGGGTTTGATGCGGGTGTGGTAGAGTTCCTGGAGGGTTTTCATTTTGCGGGCGGGGATGGGGGGGAGGTCGGCGGAGCGGAGGTTGTCGGCGACCTGGTCGGGGCGTTTGGCGCCGTGGATGGAGCAGGTGACGGCGGGGAACATCTGGATCCAGCGGAGGGCGAACTGGGACATGGTCTGGCTTTTCGGGACGAGGGGGCGGATTTGTTCAACGGCTTCGAGGCCGAGGTCGTAGTCCACGCCGGCGAAGGTTTCGCCGCGGTCGAAGGATTCGCCGTGGCGGTTGAAGGCGCGGTGGTCGTCGCGAGCGAAGGGGGAATCGCGGCGGAGTTTGCCGGTGAGGAGGCCGGAGGCGAGGGGGACGCGGGCGAGAATGCCGACTTGTTTCTTTTTGGCCTGGGCGAAGAAGAGGTCGGCGGGGCGCTGGCGGAAGAGGTTGAAGATGATTTGGACGGTCTGGACGTTGGGGTATTCGACGGCCTTGAGGGCTTCCTCGACTTTTTCGACGCTGACACCGTAGTAGCGGACCTTGCCGGCCCGGACGAGCTCGTCGAGGAGGCCGAAGACTTCGGGGCGGTAATAGACGGGGGTGGGCGGGCAGTGGAGCTGGAGGAGTTCGAGGCAGTCGGTTTCGAGGTTTTTGAGGGAGCGATCGACAAAGGCGGTGAGGTTGTGGCGGTTGTAGCCGCCGGCGGTGTGAGGGGTGAGGCGGCGGCCAGCCTTAGTGGCGATGTGGAATTTGTCGGACGGGCGGTCGCGGCGGAGGCGGGCGAGGAGGCGCTCGCTGTGACCGTCGCCGTAAACATCGGCGGTGTCGAAGAAGTTGACGCCGAGGTCGAGGGCTTTATGGAGGGCGGCGAGGGATTCGTCGTCGCGGACAGAGCCCCAACTGCCGCCGATGGCCCAGCAGCCAAAGCTAACGGTGGAGACTTTCCAGCCGGTGCGGCCAAGAGAGCGGTATTTCATACGGTTTAAGGGGTGGGGTTGAGCGGGGCTTTTGTAAGGATTAGGTGACGGTTCGTCACGCCGGAAATGAGGGGCGGGGAGATCCCGAGGTGTTTTTGACAGAATTAACAGAATTCACCAAGAAATGGACGAAATTGAGGGGTAAGGGGCAGCAAGGACAATTGGGTCAATGGAAAACGGGCCATGGTTTTCCATTGCCAAGGGGGCGTGGGCGTGGCAGGGTTGGGAGTGAACCTGGTTTAAACGAACGAACTGAAGCCCATGGCGCAATTATTCGCGAAGACCAAGTCGTTGGTGACGACGCGCCCGGAGCACGCCGCGGAGGCGGATGCGGACTGGTCGCTGGTGCAGCGCGTGCAGACGGGGGATGTGCGGGCGTTCGACCAGTTGATCGTGAAGTACCGGGAGCGGCTGTTTGCGATTGTGTACAATTTGACGTCGAACCGGGAGGATGCGTCGGATTTGACGCAGGAGGCATTCATCAAGGCGTTTCGTTCGATCAGCCATTTCAAGGGGCAGTCGTCGTTTTTCACGTGGCTGTACCGGATTGCGGTGAATGCGGCGCTGACACACCTGAAGCGGAGCCGGATGCGGAAGTTTTTCAGTTTCGAGAACCT
>JBEKZN010000272.1:0-4510 GCA_049509815.1 Opitutales bacterium | reverse complement strand
GGGCGGCTTCAGCGAGCTTGCGGGCGGTGATATCGCGGGCGGCGGCGATGCCGAGGGAGCCGACGGCGCTTTGAAAGAGGCGGACGCTGATTTCCACGGAGATGCAGTGGCCGCCTTTGGCGAGGAAGCAGCGTTCGAAGACGAAGCGCTGGTAGGGGCGGAAGTGTTCGGCGAGCGCGGCGAAGGGCGGTTGGATGTCGGGAGGTTCGAGTTCGCGCACCGAGCGGGCGAGGAGTTCGTCGCGGGAGTAGCCGAGGAGCTGGCAGGCGACGTCGTTGACATCGAGGATGGGGCCGGGGTGGCCGCGGGGGCACATGCCGACAAGGAAGAGGGCGTCGTTGGAGCAATCGAAGACCTGGCGGTAGAGGGATTCGCCGCCGTCGCGAAGGATGACGTGACCGAGGGCGCGGCGCAGGGCGGTTAAAATGTCGGCGGGTTGGGCGGGAGGGGGGACGAACTGGTCGGCGTCGCAGTCGCGGGCAAATAGTTCGTAACCCGCGGTGATTTCGACCGTGGAGTAAAGGATGAGGGGGAGATGGCGGAGGTGGGGATGGGTACGGATTTGACGGCAGAAAAGATGGGCGTCGAAGTCGGGACGGTGGAGGCGGGCGATAACGCCGTCCACGTCGGTGCCGTTGAGCAGATTAATGGCTTCGGGGCCGGTGGCGGCTTCGCAAATGGTGTAACCGGCCTTCTCCAGGGTTTCCCGGAGCGGCGTGCGGGTGGCGGCATCATCCTCGACGATGAGAATTTTCACGGATTACCGGGGAGCTGGCGGAAACGTGCGGGGCGCGTTCCAGCGCGGCTCGGTAAATCCAATAATAAGAGAGAAAGGCGATGTAATGAAGGCCAAGCCGGAGGACGGGCGGAAAACCGGCGGGAGGTTGGTCGTGCGGAGTCCGGTGCATCACTAGCTGCGAAAGCGTTGGGGTGCAAGCGGGATTGTTATTTATGACTAAAACAATCAAGAAATAGTTGATGTTGGCGCGTGGAGAGCGGACCGTGGAGGCGGTTGGGCGATTCGGGCGAGGCGGGAGGGAAGAGAGAGCATTGCCAAGGGGGGCGAAATGCGCTTGAAGAGGCGAGTCATGGAAGAGGCAACCATACCAGCGTGGCCGCCGCCGGCACAGGCGATGGAAGGGGCGGGGTTTTGGATCCGGGCGCTGGCGCGGATCGTGGATATGGTTTATGTCACGGTCATCGCGCTATGCACGGGGGTTTTTTGCGGGATTGGGTTTGCGCTGATGGAGCACAGCGGGCGGCTTTCGCCGGAATGGCGGGCCCACCTGCAGGGCGTCACGGTGACGGGAATTTTGATGGATCTGCTGGCACTGATACTTTATCACACGCTGACGGAAGGCGTGCACGGGGCGTCGTTCGGCAAGTGGCTGTGCGGGCTGAGGGTGGTGCAGAAGGACGGCAGTCCGAGCAACCTGAGGGGGGCGCTGATCCGCAGCGCGGCGTATCTGCTGGATTCGTTGTTTTTCGGGTTGGTGGGTTATGCCTCGATGCGGGAGACGCTGCCGTTGCGACAAAGATTCGGGGACCGATGGGGCCGGACGGTCGTGGTGAAGACCAGGCATTTGCCGGATGATCATGTGCGGTCGGGATGGCGGTTTGTGGGCGGGCTGGCGCTGGGGAGCGCGGCGTACTCGGCGTGCTGCGTGGTCAGCTTGTGCCTCAAGAT
Organism: Opitutales bacterium; assembly: GCA_049509815.1. Lineage (GTDB taxonomy): Bacteria > Verrucomicrobiota > Verrucomicrobiia > Opitutales > JABDGR01 > CAZDAQ01. The sequence continues at coordinate 2,823 of JBEKZN010000272.1, read as the reverse complement.
ACGGCCGTATTTTTGAGTGTCAGGGAGGGTTTGGAAAGAGAAAGCAGTGGCCGTGAAAAAATGCGCGAATGGTCACGTTTCCGGTGGATAAGCGCACAAAGAAAAGGTTGTCAGGAGAATTGGGAGGCGAGTAGGGTCGGAGCCTACCCCTTATGCCTTTATCGAGACGGCGATTTTTGAAGAAGAGTGCGCTGGCGACTGCCGCCAGCTTGACGGCGCCGTTTTGGCGGACGCGGTTGCTGGCGCAGAATGCGACGGCGGGCGTGGTGGAGGCGCCGGCGGTGCCGGTGCCGCCGGGCTGGGGCGTGGCGGCGGGGCCGTTTCAGCCGAACTGGGGTTCGCTGGCGCAGTATCAGGCGCCGGATTGGTTCCGGGACGCGAAGTTCGGGATGTGGGCGCATTGGGGGCCGCAGTGCGTGCCGGAGCAGGGGGATTGGTACGCGCGGCGGATGTATATTTCGTCGGACCCGAAGACGGGCAAGCCGGACGCGGATTACCTTTACCAGTGTTCGCACTACGGGCATCCGTCGAAGGTGGGGTTCAAGGACATTGACCATTTGTGGCTGGCGGAGGACTGGGATCCGCAGAAGTTGATCGGGTTGTACCAGCGGGCGGGGGCGAAGTATTTCACGGCGCTGGCGAATCATCATGACAATCTGGATTGTTTCGATTCGACGTACCAGGAGTGGAACGTGATGCGGGTGGGGCCGATGAAGGACATTGTGGGCGGGTGGGAGAAGGCGGTGCGGGCGGCGGGGCTGCGTTTCGGGGTGACGGTGCACGCGGCGCATGCGTGGAGCTGGTACGAGCCGGCGCAGGGGTCGGACAAGACGGGGCCGCTGGCGGGGGTGCCGTACGATGGGAAGATGACGAAGGCGGATGGGAAGGGACTATGGTGGGAGGGGCTGGATCCGCAGGAGCTCTACGCGCAGAATCACACGCCGGGGAAGGGCGGGCTGGTGTGGGATTGGGACGCGGCGAAGGGGAGCAGCATTCCGGACCCGGCGTATTGCGAAAAGTTTTTCAACCGGACGATTGATTTGATCAACAAGTACAATCCGGACCTGATCTATTTCGACGACACGATTCTGCCGTTGTACCCGATCAGCGACGCGGGGCTGCGGATTGCGGCGTATTATTACAACCAGAACATCGCGCGGCACGACGGGAAGCTGGAGGGGGTGTTGACGGGGAAGGTGCTGAACGCGCAGCAGCGCCAGTGCATGGTGTGGGACGTGGAGCGCGGGGTGACGGACAAGATTGAGCCGCAGGCGTGGCAGACGGACACGTGCATCGGGGAGTGGCACTACCGGCTGAGTTTGTTCGAGCAGCACAAATACAAGACGGCGAACACGGTGGCGCACATGCTGGTGGACATCGTGAGCAAGAACGGGAATTTGCTGCTGAACATTCCGCTGCCACCGGGGGGCGCGCCGGACGCGGACGAGCTGAAGTTTCTGGCGGAATTCACGCCGTGGATGGATGCGAACAGCGAGGGGATTTACGGGACGCGGCCGTGGAAGGTGTTTGGCGAAGGGCCGTCGGCGGGTTCGGCGGCGCCGATCCGGGCGCAGGGTTTCAACGAAGGGCGGAACAAGCCGTACACGGCGCAGGACTGGCGGTTCACGCAGAAGGGCGACACGTTGTATGCGTATGCGATGGCGTGGCCGGACCATGGGACGCTGGTGATCAAGTCGCTGGCGTCGAATGGGCCGGTGGCGGGGGCGACGGTGGCGCGGGTGGAGGCGCTGGGGGTGACGGAGCCGCTGAAGTTTACGCAGGATGCGAATGGGTTGAGCATCACGGTCGGGTTCAAGATTCAGGGGACGGGGCTGGTTTAGGGGATGTGCCGGGGTGGAAGGGAATGGGGTGAGTTAATCGATGCTAAAGACGGTTAGTTAACGGGGATTTTGACAAACTTTTTACAGTTACTGGCAGTTTTATTGCTGCGCTTGGGCCGGATTTGGGGGGATTATAGCGCGGAGTTGAGGAAGACGCCTCGTCCGGCAGGCGCGGAAGCGTGGGGAGTTGGAGGGGGATGCTTTTGCTCAATGGGCGGAAAGGTGATTTTTGGATAATTTTTCACCGAAATGAACACCACGGACACGGGTAAGATCGGCCAGGGTGCGGGAGCCGGAGCGGGCATGGAGGCCGCGAGCGGGAGAACGGAATTATTCGGGCGGCTGAGCGAGGAGCATTTCCGCACGGCGATGGAGCACTCGGCGATCGGGATGGCGCTGGTGGGGCTGGACGGGAAGTGGCTGAAAGTGAACGAGGCGCTGTGCCGGCTGGTGGGGTACACGGAGGAGGAGCTGCTGCGCATCGATTTCCAGACAATCACGCATCCGGACGATCTGGACGCGGACCTGGCGCAGGTGCAGCGGATGCTGGCGGGGGAAATCGAGACGTACCAAATGGAGAAGCGGTATTTTCACAAGATGGGGCGGATTGTGTGGATTTTGCTGACGGTGGCGCTGGCGCGGGATGCGGAGGGGCGGCCGGGGTATTTCATCTCGCAAATCCAGGATATCGGCCAGCGGCGGCAGGCGGAGGAGATGATGCGGCGGGACGCGCAGATTTTCGCGCAACTACAGGACTGCGTGCTGTGCACGGATTTCGCGGGGAAGATCACCTATTGGAACGAAGCGGCGACGAATCTGCATGGGTGGACGGCGGAGGAAATGCACGGGCACAGCGTTTTTGACATGTTTCCACCGGAGACACGGGAGGCGGTGGAGCGGGAGTTTGCGGCGTTCGGGGACCGACCGGAGTTGAGCGGGGTGTTTTGGGTGCTGAACAAGGATCACTCGCGGGTCTGGGTGC
>JBEKZN010000271.1:0-4186 GCA_049509815.1 Opitutales bacterium | reverse complement strand
CGCAGCGGCAAATTTTCCTGTCCAGCGACCGGCCGGCAAGCGAGATCGCGAAGCTGGAGAACCGGCTGATTTCACGGTTCCAGTGGGGCATGGTGGTGGACATCCAGCCGCCGGACTTGGAGACGCGAGTAGCGATTTTGGCCAAGAAAGCCCTGGCGATGAAGCTGGAGCTGCCACGGGATGTGATCCAATTCCTGGCGGAGCGGGTGACGCGCAATGTGCGGCGAATGGAGGGAGCGCTGACGCGGGTCGCGGCGTATGTGGCGTTGATGCAGCGGTCGGTGGACGTGCCGACGGTGGGTCAGCTATTGCAGGATTTTCTGCATGAGGAGGCGCAGAACCAGGTGACGATGGAGAAGATCCAGGCGGTCGTGACGAAGTACTACGACCTGCGGCAGGGGGACCTGCTGAGTCGGCGGCGGCCGCAGAACATCGCGGGGCCGCGGCAGGTGGCGATGTATTTGTGCCGGATGTTCACGAGCCATTCGCTGCAGGAGATTGGCGACTCGTTTGGCGGGCGGGACCATGGGACGGTGATCCACGCGTGCAAGACGGTGGAGAACATGATGGACCAGGACGACTCGGTGAAGCGGGCGGTGGAATTTTTGACCAAGCAGTTGAATCAACACGGGTGAGGGAAATGCAGAAGGAGGGATTGAAGAAAGAATGGGTGGAGCGGAGGCAAACAAGGTGTCGCTGACGTACATGGAGGCGCGGTTTTTGCTGGATGATTTGAGTTTGACGGTGAAGGACGCGCCGAAGGCGTCGGCGGCATCGGCGGATTTGTCGAAGGCGGCCGCCGCGGCGCCACCGCCAGCGCCGAGCGCGGCGGACCCGCTGGCAGGCGCGGCGAAGCCTGGCGGTGTGCGGGTGAGCGTGGACAAGGTGGTGCGGCCGGGCTCGGTGGTGAGCGGGACGGTGGCGTTCAGCGACGGGCAGAGCGCGGATTGGTACCTGGATCAGGCGGGGCGGCTGGGGTTGATGCCGAAGGTGAAGGGCTACCAGCCGAAGCCGGCGGACGTGCAAGAGTTTCAGTACGCGTTGCAGGACGAGTTGGCGCGGCTGGGGTATTGAGCGCAGGGCGGAGGCTCAGAGGCCTTTTTTGTCCCAGTCGATTTCGGGGTAGTGCTGGCGGGCGCAGGTGGGGCAGAGGCCGTGAGAGAATTCGACGTTGGTGTGGTCGCGCACATAGACTTCCATTTGCTGCCAGAAGCCGGCGTCGTTCCAGATGCGCTTGCAATGGGAGCAGATGGGGAGGATGCCGCGGAGGGTTTTGATTTCGGCGACGGCATGCTCAAGGGTTCGGCGGGCTTCCGTTTCGCGGGTGAGGGCGAGGAACTGGCGGCGTTTCCAGCGGTTGAGCTCGCGGGACATCTCGATGCCGACGAGGTTGGCGATGACCAGCGCGGCGCAGGTGACTACGAGCGTGGGGATGTCGGGCCAGGGATTGATCCAGTTGCCAAGGAACAGCACGCCAACGGTGACCAGCAGAGGGGCGATGAACAGCAAACGCGGCGGCAGGGGAACGATCGCGTACATCAAGATCACGTAAAGGACGTTGAGGACGGCGTGGCTGGTGTAGGAGGCGGGACGGGCGCAAGCCTGATAAACGATCGCGATGGAGGCCATGATTTCCCAGGCCACCAACACACGGTCAACTTCCCCGGGCATGCGCGGTTTCCACATCCAGAACAAAAGGATGCCGGAAACCGAAATAATCACGGCACGGACGGCGAGAATGGCGAAGGAATGCAGGGAGACGCCCAGAACGACGACGTCCATGACCGCGAAAAACGGGATCAAGATGAGAGCCAGAACCAGGACCATCCGGGCTCGGCGCTGTTCCTCCCGGGCCTGCGAGTTGCGGTACGCAGCCTCCATGGCGGGAGCGGTGAAAACGCCGTCAAATCGAATGCCGTCGCGAGCCTCCATGCTGGTTAAGAATACCGCACGAGGGAGGGGGGTTCAACGTCAAAGCCGATTTTGACGGGGTGAGCGAAGAAGGACAGCTAAAGGCCTTTTTTGTCCCAGTCGATTTCGGGGTAGTGCTGGCGGGCACAGGTGGGGCAGAGGCCGTGCGAGAATTGGACATGGGTGTGGTCGCGGACGTAAACTTCGACTTGCTCCCAAAAGCCGTCGTCGTTCCAGACGCGCTTGCAGTGGGTGCAGATGGGCAGGATGCCCCGGAGGGTTTTGATTTCGGCGAGGGCGTGCTCGAGGCTTTTGCGCAGGTCGGTTTCGCGGGCGAGGGCGAGGAACTGGCGGCGTTTCCAGCGGTTGAGCTCGCGGGAGGTTTCAGCGCCAATGAAGTTGGCAATGAGGATGCTCATGAGAACGTTGAGCACGACGGGTTCGTCGGGCCAGGGCTGAATAAAGATGCCAAGGAAGATCAGGCCGAGGCTGACGATGCCAGCGGGGATGATTTGGAGCAGGACTGGCAAGGGGATGAGGACGTAGGTGAGGAGGATGGTGAGGACATTGATGACGGCATGCTGGGTGAAATTAGCCGGACGAGTGGAGGCGATGTAAACAACCAGGATGGCGGCCATGATGTCCCAGCCAAGGACGAGGCGGTTGAGCTGGAGCGGATCAAAATCGCCGTCGAGACGAAGCATGACCAAGAGAGAGGCGACGGTGAAAAAAAGCCGAGCGCAGACGAGCCAGTAAAACTGGGCGGTGGCGCCAAAAAAATGGTAGTCCGTGACCAGGAAAACGAGCAACGTTGGGATGGTCACACCGATGGTGAAACGGATGCGGCGGGTGTCATCGCGCAATTGCCAAACGCGGTAAGCTTCCTCGGTGTCAGAGGAAGCGAAGGTGCCCCAGAAGCTGATGGCATCGTTCGCTTGCACAGTGAGGATAAAAGAGGCGGATTTGGAAGGGGTACTCAACGCCAATTCTCCAGCGAAGTCTGAGGGCTACGCTTCATTGGTGGTGGCGTTACGCCAGACGACGGTTTCACCAGGAAGGCCATACAGGTCGAGGCCGGTGGCGATTTCATTCGGGGTGGGTTCGGCGACGGGATGCAGGAGGTCGCCCGGCCAGGTGGGATGGGCCAGGCGTGCAAGATGCCAGGCTGCCCAGGCGCGGACGCGTTGCTGGTGGGCGCGGGGGCCGCGCAGGCGGCCGGCGAGGTGCTGGTAGTGGACGCGGGGATTGCCGACCAGCGCGACGGGGTCGGCATGGGTCATGAGCCAGCGAAGGGCGCGGTAAGGCAGCGGCCAGGGCGTGGGCGCCGGAACGTCGGCGAGGAGGGCGCGATCGACAGCGAGCAGAGCACGGGCGGCCAGGCCGCGTTGCCAGAGGTGCTGGCCATAGGTGAGGGCGCTGAGGTAGAAATCGGGGCCGCGGTCCGCGCCGTGGCGGTGGAGTTCGCGCCAGTCGAGGATAGCGGGAGCGGGCGGGAGATGCGGGCAGGGAGCGGGCACGGCAAAAATTTAGCGGGAAAGGAGCGGGGCGGGAATGTCGAAATAATGGAATCGAGGCTTGGCCGAGGAGCGAGGTTTGGCATGATGGAGGTGCGGGTGCGGAGCCGCGCACCGCGCGATTCTGGCATGAGCGAACCTGAGAGCAGCCCACCGCCCCCCCCGGCGGACGCGCCGATTGGCGAGGAGATGGAAACACCGACTGGCGAGGCGCGGCCAGCGCGAAAGGTGAAGACGGTGGGGGTTTTGCACTACTTGGCGATGCTGCCGTTGTACTGGGTGACGCGGGTGTGGCTGGCGACCTTGCGGATGCGGATCAGCGCGGAGGAGCAGGCGTTTTTGTCGGATACGCGCACACCGCTGATCACGGTGGTGTGGCACAACCGCCTGTTCATCACGAGCGAGCTGCGGCGGAGGTACCGGCATACGCGGCCGATGGTAGGGTTGGTGAGTGCGAGCGCGGACGGAGCCTGGCTGGCGGAGTATTTCCGGCTGACGGGAATCCAGACGGTACGGGGGTCAAGCAGTTGGCGGGGAATGCAGGCAGTGCGGGAATTGCTGGCGGCGATGAAGGCCGGCTCGGACATTGCCATCACGCCGGACGGGCCGCGGGGTCCGTGCTATGAGATTCAGCCGGGGGCGTTGCTGGTGGCGCGGTTATCGAAGGTGCCGTTGCTTTTGATTTCCGCACATTTTCAATCGGCCTGGCGGTTGCGGAGCTGGGACGGATTTTACCTGCCCAAGCCGTTTTCCGTGGTGGG
>JBEKZN010000270.1:0-3506 GCA_049509815.1 Opitutales bacterium | reverse complement strand
ATCTCGAACTTCAGGAAACCTCCCCCGGCCATTACACCGTCCTCTGGAAAACCCCCTTCACTGCTGTCGGCGCCGGCGGCTTCCATCCCCTCTTTCCCCCTGCCGTCAAAATCACCACCCCCATTGTCGAGGAACAATCCCCCGGTGCCGACCTCGAACGCTACCAAATCGCCGTTCCCGGCGGCCTCGCCGGCCAAACTCTCGCCCTCGCCGGCCCGACCGCCGTCCTCGCCGACGTCCTCGTCCGCATCGTTGCCACCGATGGCTCCGTCCAATACCTCCGCCTCAACCCCGCCACCCCCACCGCCGTCGTCCCCGCCTCCTCCGGCCGCTGGCAGACCTTTGCCGCCTTCCTCCGCCTTGGCATCGAACACATCCTCATGGGCGCCGACCACCTCCTCTTCGTCCTCGGCCTCCTCCTCATCGTCCCCAACCGCTGGATGCTTGTCAAAACCGTCACCGCCTTCACCCTCGCCCACAGCATCACCCTTGCCGTCGCCACCCTCGGCTACGCCAGCGCCCCCATCCCGCCACTCAACGCCGCCATCGCCCTCTCGATTCTCTTCCTCGGCCCCGAAATCATCCGCTACCGCCGCGGCCAGACCAGCCTCACCCTCCGCCACCCCTGGATCGTCGCCTTCGTCTTCGGCCTCCTCCACGGCTTCGGCTTCGCCTCCGGCCTCACCACCCTCGGCCTCACCCATGCCGAAATCCCCTTCGCCCTCGTCTCCTTCAACATCGGCGTCGAAATCGGCCAGCTCGTCTTCATCGCCATCGTTTTCCTCCTCATCCGCTCCTGGAGAACTCTCCTCATCCGCTGGCCCCGCTGGACTGAACTCCTCCCCTGCTACACCGTCGGCTCCCTCGGCGCCTACTGGACCATTCAGCGCACCTGGATCATGCTCGAAAGCCTCCACTAATTCTCCTATAATCAGTCTTCCCCCATTACAGAATTTTCTCTTCCCTTTCGGATACTTTTGCCGAAAATTCCTGTCTCACTTTCGTCGCGCCATGAAAAATCCTCCTCCCGCCTCGTCTTCCAATCTCTTTTGGCTCTTTGCCCCTGCGCTTCTTCTGCTGAGCACCCAGTCCGCCGGCGCCCACATCATCCCCGGCGAACCCGTCAGCTTCGCCGCCGGCTTCAAGCACCCGTGGTCTGGCTGGGACCACATCATCGCCATGGTCGGCGTCGGCATCTGGGGCTGCCAAATCGGCCGCCCAGCCATCTGGCTCCTCCCCGTCACCTTCCCCCTCGTCATGTCCTTTGGCGGCTTCCTCGGCCTTTGCCACGTCCCCGTCCCCGGCGGCGAGCACAACATCGAATACGGCATCGCCATCTCCGGCTTCCTTCTCGGCCTCATGGTCCTTTTCGATGTCCATCCTGCCCGCCTCGCCGCTATCCTCTTCAAGAAGGACGATCCCGAAACCGCCGCCCGCAAAGGCAAAACCCTCGGCTACACCCTCGCCATCATCATGGTCGGCTTCTTCGGCCTCTGCCACGGCTATGCCCACGGCAACGAGCTCCCCGCCAATGATAGCGGCCTCTACTACAGCATCGGTTTCGTCATCGCCACCGGCACGCTTCACGCCTGCGGCATCACCCTCGGCCTCATCCACCGCTGGCCCGCCGGGCAAATCGTGCTCCGCGTCGCCGGCGCTGCCATCGCCTGCGGCGGCATCTTCTTCCTGATTCAGGACATGCAGCCCGAAACCCCCGAAAAAGCCGCCCTCGCCATTCAGCAATCAGCATTCAGCAATCAGCAATCCTGATTCCCGCCGCCATGTCCGTCCTCCGCTATCTCGGCGTCCGCACGACCCCGCGCCTGCTTCCTTTCACCTTTTACCTTTCACTTTTAACCTTCCTTGTTCTCCCCGCGCGCGCCGACGCCCACCTCGTCGCCACCGGCCTCGGCCCCGTTTATGACGGCGCTGGCCACTGGCTCACCAGCCCCGAAGACTTCATCCCCGTCCTCGCCCTCGCCATTCTCGCCGGCCTGCGCGGCCCCGCCGCCGGCCGCTGGACCCTCTTCCTGCTCCCGCCCGCCTGGCTTCTCGGCGGCATTGCCGGCCTGCTCGTCACCACCCCGCCCGGATTCTCCCGCCCCGCCCTCTCCTCCATCGTCGCCGGCACCTTCCTCGTCCCCGGCCTCCTTGCCCTTAGCGACCTGACCGTCCCCGCAGCGGTCGTCGCCGGCCTCGCCGTTCTCATCGGCCTCATTCACGGCGTCCTCGATGCCTTTGGCCTGCGCGCCGAAGGCATCACCACCGCCGTCGGCGTCCTTCAATTCCTCGGCATGGCCATCCTCCTCTTCATCCTCATCCCGCTTTTCGCCGCCGCCGTCATCGCCACGCAGCAAACCTGGCTGCGCATCGTTGCCCGCGTCCTCGGCAGTTGGATCGCCGCCGCCGGCATCCTCCTCCTCGGCTGGGCCATCAACGGCAACGGCTAACACAACCGAGCCCAAGCTCCCTCGGCCTTTTTCGCCGAAGGAACTCAGAGAGCCCGGAAAAACCATTGCGCCCGTTGCGGCGCTCATCCGTGCTTTGCCGACCCAGCCTCGGATCACCGCCTTAGTTGGTCTTCGTCTTCTTCGGCAACTGGTACAGAATATTGATCGCCGCATGCGTCAGCGGCAGGGGCCGCTTGACCAGTGCGTTCGCGATCGGCTGCGGCTCCGGGAGGGTCTCCAGCGTCCCATACAAGCTCGCAATAAACCGCAACCCGCCCGCATTCAGCGTCGCTGTGTACGAGGACTTGGAAATATCCAGAATGCCCTGGTTCGTCAACAACTCCCCGGAAATCGTCCCGGAGCTCGACGTCTCCGTGGTCGTGTTGCTGGGGCTAAATTCAACATCCGCCCTGAGACCCGCCAGTTCCGCCAGCGCGGTATAATTCGCCCCGATCAGCCCCTCCGAGCCGATGAAAACCCCCGACGGCGTAACTGTTGCCGTTTTGTCGGCAATCGACATATTCCCCGTCGTTTGCTGTCTCCCCGCCACATAATACAACAGGCTCGTCACATTATAATACCCCTGCAAGCTCGGCGACAAATTCCCCTCGAATATGGGTACTTGCGCCTGCGCCTGTGGCGCGGCACTCAACAGTCCCAATACCAGCCCCGCGGCACCGAGCCGCGCGAGCGTGTTAATCATGGATTTTACGGTCACGTTGCGTATGTTCATGGATGTGTCTTTTGGGTTACGATTGGAGCAAAATCCCTACTTAAAGAAAAATTTAGGCCACAAATAGTCAAATTATAGACCCTAGCCAGCCTTTATTTTGCTGGTTATCAGAGACTTAAAGACGTGCAAATATTCCCAATAATCTCCGCTCCGTTTGGCTGACGCTCATAAGATTATGCCAAAAATAGATGCTGCACCCGTTTTTTCACGTTGCCGCGTGCGTTGGCCATCAGCCGCGCCAGCATCTTTGCGAAATTCACTGTCGTCGTGCGATTATTCATGGGCATGGATTTTCGAGAGATCGCTGAAAAAAATGCCCTCAT
>JBEKZN010000027.1:0-10510 GCA_049509815.1 Opitutales bacterium | reverse complement strand
ATGGCGGTTCGCTGGCTTATGCGATGCGCGACGGCACCATTGATGGCATGCCCGGGGGATATTTCGGGGTGGGCATCGACACCTTCGGCAACTTCCTGAACAATTTGGAGGACCGCACCGGTTACCCGAACGGCACGAATCCCGAGGGCAATAATTCGCTGCTCCCGAACGAAATCGGGTTGCGCGGCCCGGGCAGCGGGCAGACGGGTTACTATGTGCTGGCGGGAACGGGCATCGACAATTACACGAACGGCAACGTGGCCATCGCCAGCCTGAATGCCACGACGCAAAACCTGCAGTTCCCCTCCGACACGGAGCGGCCGGACCAGGACGCCGAGGACTTTCGCAGCATGTCGGTCGTGCTGGCGGCCAACGACACGGTGAGCGTTTATTTGCAGGTTGGCTATAACAGCACGATGAACCTGCTGTTCAGCGCCAACCTGAGCGGCTACGGCACGCGGCCCAGCGAGCTTGGGTTCGGTTTTGGCGCTTCGACGGGTAGCGACGATGAAGTGATTGAGATCCGCAACGTGGTGGTCACGTCCTCGGGTTCCGCGGACACCTGGTACTGGTCGAATCAGGATCCCTCCGTGCCGGAACAATGGAACGACACTTCGACGTTGAACTGGATCGGCAACGACACGGTCCCCGGCATCGGCGCGGGCGAGTACGGCACGGTGGCGTTCAACAACACGGACAACCTGACGGGCAATTACCTGGTCAACATCAGCGGGACGCCGAAAACGGTGGGGTCGATCAACTTTTCCGGAAACGGCTCCTACACCGTCACCAGCAACATCACCGGCAACGCGGCGATTGATTTCAACACGAACGGCGACGGCCCGTCCATCATCTCGATCCTGAACAATCCCAACGGCAACGCGAACCAGACCATCGCGGCGAACATGTCCGTAACGGGCAACAACGCCCTCGCGGTGCAGAATTACGTGAGCACGACGCTGACCCTGTCGGGCAATCTGAACCTGAACGCCAATAATGCTTCCTATGACACGACCGGAAATATTGTGGACAGCGGCAGCATCAGTGGAACAGGCAACGTGACCATTGGCGACAACTCGGGCGCCGGCATCGGGCAGGTCCTGTTCAGCGGCAACAACACGTACACGGGGCCGACCACGATTGACACCAATGCGACCTTGGTGATTGCGTCCGCCAACGCCCTGGGGGGCACCGGCAACGGCACGACGATCACCAATGGTGGCGCGCTTGGCCTGGAGGGCAATGTGACGTTTGCGGCGGAGCCGCTCACGCTCAATGGCACCGGTGGTCCCATTTATGATTCCGGAGCCTTGGTGAATGTGAGCGGGAACAACACCTGGACGGGCAACATTTCGATGGTGGGCAATTCGACCATCGGCGCGGAAGCGGGCAGCCTGACCATCAGCAGCCCGATTGCCAGCTCGGGCGGCAACTATGGGGTGACGTTTGACGTGGACAGCGGCGCGACTCTGACCGACACGGGCAATATCGCGGGCAACACGAGCACGATCACCAAGACGGACGGCGGCACGGCCATCCTGAGCGGCAACAACTCGACCACCGGCAACGTTTTTGTCGAGGAAGGGGTCTTGCAGGCCAATGGCAACAGCTCGCTGGGCAACGGCTCGAACACGACGGTCAGTTCGGGCGCCACGCTGGCCATGGGCGGCGCGGGATCGACTTACCTTGGGAAGACGATCACGCTGAACGGCCAGGGGGTCAGCGGCGAGGCGGGCTTGTGGAATGCGGCCGGCAACAACACATGGGGCAATTCGACCGTGGGTAATATCACGTTGGGCAGCGACAGCTCGATCGGCGCGGCCAGCAACACGACACTGACGGTGAACAGCACGATTCAGGCGGGGACGAGCAACATCACTTTTGGCGGGGGCAACGGTACCGTGCAGATCAATCAGGCCATCGCTTCCACGAGCAACATGAGCAATGTGACCATTTCCAGCGGGACGCTGACCGCCAACGGCACCGGCCTGCTGGTCAGCAACGGCACGCTGAAGGTGGCCTCGGGCGGAACGCTCAATATGACAGCGGGCAATGAAAACGTGGGGGCTTTGACTGGGGCGGGCGCGATTTCCCTGGGCAGCCGCACGTTCACGTTTGGCAGCGGCAATGTGAGCACGACCTATAGCGGCACGATCACCAGCACCAACAGCACGGTGGGCACGATTATCCAAACCGGCACAGCCAACCTGACGCTGAGTGGCTCGGCGGGCGCCATCAGCGCGAACACGTACAAGCTTTCCGGCGGCGAGCTGGTGTTGGGCAGCGCGGACGTCATCAGCAGCACGACGGACTTGAACCTGGCCGGGGGCACCCTGGACATGAATGGGATGCAGGACATTTTCAGCAACCTCACGCTTTCGGCCAACTCGGTGGTGGACTATGTGGGGCTGACCGGGGGCAACCTGGCGGCCGCGGTTTCGGGCACGATTGTCGCGCCCACGGCGAATTTGACGGTGGACAACTGGGCGGGGGGGTACACGAACATTGCCGGGGGCACGGTCATCGGGGGCAACAACAACCTGTTGTATTTCAGCAACGTCACCAACACGACGAACCTCAACACGCTGGCGGCCGACACCTCGTTCGCCGGCTGGGGCAATGGCACCTTGATCAGTCTGGGAAACAATACTTATGAGATCGTGCCGTTGCTGGCCGGCAGCAACGATTTCTACTGGCGCGGCAACGGCGGCAGCATTTGGGGCAACACGACGTGGACGCTGGGCAACGGCACCGCCTCGGTGGGACCGAATGGCGCGGGCACCACGGCGATTTTTGGCGACACGGACGGCTCCAGCCACACGGTGTCGAACACGACGATCCAAATGAGCAGCGGGCGCACGGTGGGCTCCATGATCTTTACGGAGACATCCGCGGCCGACGCTTATAAAATCCAATCCAGCAGTGGCACCGCGGAAACCCTGACTTTGCAGGGCAACGGCACAAGCAATGCGTTCATCACGGTGTCGGGCAACCAGACGAACGTCATCGGCAGCAACTCGACCGACCGGGTCAATCTGACCCTGGCGAGCAACCTGACCATCCAGAACAACGACAGCAACGCGGCGGGGCTGACGCTGGGCAACACTTCGGGCACCACGGAACTTTTCACCAACGGCGGATGCACCACGACGGTCACCGGCACCGGCAACACGGTGATTGACATGACGATGAGCGGCACCGGCGGGCTGATTGACAGCAGCACCGGCAACCTGGTGCTCAATGAGGCGAACACGTACACCGGCAACACGGCGCTCAATTCGGGCTTTTTGCAGTTGGGCAATGCCACCGCCGTGGGCAACGGCACGAGCAACCTGACCATCGCCGGGGGCAACTTGGGCGCGATCGGCGGCAACCGCACCATCGCCAACGCCTATTTTGTGAGCGGCAGCTTTGGCATTGGCAACGTGGACGGCTCCAACCTGAGCTTGTCCGGGAACGGGGTGCTGGGCGCGGGCAATGAAACGCTGACGGTGGCCAGCGGGCTGTGGTCCACGCTGTCGGGGGTGGTGAGCGGGGCCGGGAATCTGACGGTGGCCGGGCCGGGGAATCTCACCCTCAACAACGGGAACAATTCATTCAGCGGCAATTTTGGCGTGTCCGGCGGCAACGTGTATGTGGGCGTGGGCAACACGAGCGCAGCGGGCAACACATCGCTGGGGCTGACCATCGGGGCGGCGTCCGCCGGCCAGAACGAACTGGGCACGGGGAACGTGAGCGTTACCGGCGGGGAACTGCAATTTGCCCCGAACACGAGTTTCAACGGCACAACCACGCTGGCGTCCGGGGAAAGCCTGACCGTCAACGGCACGGGTGTGTTGAACCTGAGCAACGGCAACACGGGCACCAACGACAACTTTGTGGACAATGGCACGATCACGGACAGCAGCACGGGCAACTCGACGATCCATGTGAACGGCACCTACACGATGAACGCGGGATCAGGGCTGACGGTGAATGCCGGAACGCTCAACCTGACGCCGAACGGCGGCTTTACCACCAATGGCAACGCCACGGCTTCGGCGAACATCACCACCAGCGGCGGATCCACGCTGAACATCAACACCAGCGGGGGCGCGGGCAATTTCAACCTCGGCGCCAACGATTCGCTGACCTCGAACGGCACGGGCACGGTGGTAAACATCACGGCCAACAGCAGCACGGGGCAGATCAACTTCAACGGCACGGTGGTGGTGACCAACGGCGGGGAAGTGGTGGTCTCGGCCAACGACACCGTGCTCGGAGGCGGGCCGGTGTTAATGAACGGGGGCAACGCCTCGACGGCGGGCACGCTGGTGGTGCAAGCGGGCAACCTGACGGTTGATGCGAGCAGCAACCACACGCTGGCGTTCGCCCCGAACGTGCAGTTCAACGGGAATTCCACCCTTTATGGCGGTGCGGCCAACACGAGCATCACCAATTTTGGCACGATTACCATCAACCACGGCACCTTGACCCTGGATGCCAACACGGTGGACAACCTGCAAGGCTCGGGCATTGTGATCCAAAATGGCGGAACGCTCCTCAGCGGCGCGAGCAACCAGATTGACAACAATACTCCCATGACGCTCAACAACGGCACCTGGAACACGGCGGGCAACAGCGAGGTGCTGGGGACGCTGACTTTGAGCGCGTCGTCAACGATCAACCTGGGCAACGGCGCGAGCATCATCAATTACGCCAATTCGAGCGCGGAGCCTTGGGTGACGGGTGGCGTCGGCGGCGCCGGGCTGCTGTATATCACGAACTGGTCCGGCAATGTGGACGGCGGGGGCACCGACCAGCTGATTTTTGGCAGCAGCAACACGTCCCTTACCGCCGCGCAACTGGACCAGATCGTATTCGTGAATCCTTTTGGCAACGTCACCGATCCCGGCATCGAGTATAACGCGACCATCCTGAGCGACGGCGAAGTCGTGCCGGATGCGGTGTTCGTGCCCGTGCCCGAGCCGGGCACCTGGGCGGGTGGCGGCAGCCTGGCGGTATTGGCGGCCTGGTGGGAATGGCGCCGGCGCAAGCGCCTGGCGGCAGGGCAGTGACGGCGCGACCGATCAGGCGGGCGCGGAATTTTTCGACTGCACCTTGGCGGCGACGAAGCGTTTGATGTCGCCGACGGTCTTGATGCCGCGCAACTCGTTGTTATCCACGGTCAGGGCGAGGGTTTCCTCGACGAGCATGACGAGTTCGACCATGGTGAGGGAGTCCACGCCCAGGTCTTCGAGGATTTTCATGTCGTCGGCGTCGGGCTGATGGAGCTTGGGGCGGAGTTCGGGCTCCATGAAGCGTTCGACGAGGCCGAGGACGATGGTGTTAAGCTGGGAGGTGTCGCCGGTTTTGCGGAAGGCCACGGCCGCCTCGACCGTCTCCGGTGAGCAGCGCTTCAGGGTGTTGCGCAATTCCTGCTCGGAGGCAGATGTAAACGAACCGGGGGCGGGTGTGCTCATACCGCATCCTTTCAACTCCGTCCGGGATGCGGTTGCAAACCTCATTTTCGCCCTTCCGGACCAGACTGGCCCGGCGTTGACAGGTGGCGCGAGCTTTTGCAGTTTCGCAGGCATGGGTGCCGCTGCTTCAAGAAACTGGTGCTGGTGCTTGCCGGCCTGGGGGTTGGTGTTGTTTTTGCTGGCGCCGTTGGCCCTGGCCCAAAGTGCCGCGAGCAAGCCGGACCGGGCGGTGGTGCAGCCGGGGGAGAGCCAGTCGGCGATAGAGCAAAGCCTGGGACGGCCGGACGCGGTCGTCGAAGGGGTAGGGCGGACATTTCTGATGTATCCGGAAGGGCGCATTATTTTGGAAAACAATCAGGCGGTGGAGATTCCCCCGGCGTTACTGGCTCCAGTGGCGCCGCCCGCGCCCGCGCCGGTTCCGGTTGCGATTCAGGCTCCGACTCCCACGGTGGCCCCGGCTCCGGCAGTCGCGCCAGCGCCGGTTTTGCCTGCGGCGCCGTTGGTTCCGCCAGCACCGGCGGTTGTTCCGGCGGTGGCTCCAGCAGCGGCGGCGGTAGTTCCCGCAGCGGCGCCTGGCACTGCTTCGCCCAAGCCGGCGACGGCGGCGGTGTCGCCGGCCCCTGCGAAACCCGCCACGCCTGCGGCGGCCCCACCCGAGGCTCCGAGTGGATTCAAATTGCAAGTGCCGATGTGGGCCTGGGTGATTGTGGGCGTCGTGATTGTGTTTGGCGGGCTGAAACTTTGGGACAGTCTGGCTGCGGGAAAAACCGCGCCAGGGGAAGGTTCGGACGAGGCTCCCGCGGTCAAACCGGTTGCGGCCATTGACGTGCCGGTACCTGCGGTGGCAGCAGAAGATCCGCCGGCGGCGGTTTTGGAAGAGCCGGTCGCAGCGGCTGAACCGGAGCCGGAGGTGGTCCGCACGAGGATTCCGCTGCGGGCCCGCGCGCCGGAGCCGGTCGAGAATCCGCCACCGGCGGTCGAGCCGCCGACTCCCGCGGCCGAAAGTTCCGCGGCTCCGGAGGAGGCTCCGCGGTTGCTAAAATTGACCCGCAAGGCGCCTGCGCCGTCCGCGGAGGGCGAGAAGAAGAGCTAGCGGGGATTTCGCAAGGCGGCCGGGTTTTCGGATTTGCGTTGCCGGGGTTATTTTGTGAGCGTCAGGCGATATTCTCACCGTCGGCCCAGCGCAGAAAGGTCTCTCCGATGGTCATTTGCCACGATGCAAGCGCCTGTCCTTCCACCCTTTACTCCCGAAGCCGAGCAGCAACTGCGCGACATGCTGAAGCGGTGCTCGCCGGAGACGATCGAGGCGGCGGTGCGCTTTCGCTCCACGGGCCGCCTCGACGACGTGAGCGTAGTGGTGATCGGCATCATTGAGCGGTTTCTCGATCCGGATGTGCGCAAGCGCCTGCGTGAAGGCGGCGACGACCTGCGGATCTTCGACGACCTGGGCATTGATTCGCTGACGATGATCGAGGTCGTGATGATGGTGGAGGAGGTGCTGCAGTTCAAAATCAACAACGAGGAGCTGCGCGACCTGCGCACGATGGGCGACGTCAAGACCTTCATCGACTGCCGGCTGAAGGGGCTGCCACTGCCGGAGCGGCCCATGCACGTGCATGTGGCGGAAATCGTGTCGCTGATGCCGCAGCAGCCGCCGTTTTTATTCGTGCAGGAGGCGACGCTGCGCTCGGAGGAGGCGCGGGGCACGTACAAGATCGCCGGCGATGAATTCTTCCTGGAGGGCCATTTCAAGAACAACCCGGTGTTTCCGGCGTCAATCATGCTGGAGGCGTTGGGACAACTGGCGGTGCTGTTTTTGTTGAAGGCCCGGCGTCCGGAGATCGCGGGGCCGGTGTCGCCGGCGCGGGTGTTCTTTACGGCGTGCGACGGAGTGCGCTGCCAGCGGGTGTGCCGTCCGCACGATGTGCTGACGCTGGTGGTCAAACCCAAGCGGATCAAGCACCCGCTGGCGATTTTCCAGGGGCACATCACCTGCGGCACGGAGCGGGTGGCGTTTGCGGAGGAGATTTGCCTGACTTTCGACTACGCCACGGCGGAGGAGCTGGCGGCGTCCGTGGCCCCGGACGCCACTGCGCCGGCGCCGGTGCCGGAGGCGAAAAACTGACGATGGCCCAAAACGCCATCGACTGGGGGCAGCTTGACCGCGGCTGTTTTTCCCTTTTGCGTTTGGCGGCGAACGCGTTAATTTTTGTTCCTTATGTCGCATCAGGTCGTCGTTACCGGCGTTGGTTTCATTTCGCCCATTGGCAACAGTCAGGCGTCGGTGGTGGAAAGCCTGCGGCAGTTGCGTCACGGATTTTCATTCTACCCGCGGTTTGAGCAGGACAACGTGCCGGTGCGGCTGGCCGGGCTGATCAAGGACTTTAACACGGAGTCGGTGGACGCGGAGGACTGGACATATCCGGGGGAGTACAAGATCAAGCGCGAGACAGTGCGCGGGTTTGCGCCGCATGTGCTCTTTGCGTATTGCGCACTCACCCAGGCACTGGCGGACGCGCGGCTGGCGCCGCAGGAGATTTCCAGCGAGGACACGGGATTGTTCACCGCCTCTTCGGGTTCGGCTTCGATGCTCCACTACAATGTTGCGCGGATGCTCAGCCTGGGTGTTTCGCGGTGCCCGCCGCTGGGGGTGGTGTCGTCGGTGGTGGGCACGCTGAGCTACAACCTGGTGGCGGCGTTCAAGATTCTGGGTTCATCATGCGGGTTTGCGTCGGCCTGCGCGTCGTCGGGGCACGCACTGGGGTTTGCATGGGAGGAAGTGGCGGCCGGGCGCCAGAAGCGGATGCTGGTGGTGGGCGGCGAGGACGGCAATTTTGAATGCCTTTTGCCCTTTGCGGGGATGCGCGCGCTGAGTCCCTCACGCGACCCGGAAACGGCGTCGCGTCCATTTGACCGGGATCGCAACGGTTTTGTCGGCGCGGGTGGGGCGTGCGCGCTGGTGCTCGAAACGGGGGAAGAAGCGGCGCGGCGCGGGGCGACCGTTTATTGCGAAATGTCGGGCTGGGGGCAGGCGTCGGACGGCTACAACGTGGCCATCTCGCATCCCGACGGCGTGGGACTGGCCCAGGCGATGCGCGTGGCGCTGCGGCGCACGGGCCTGCAGCCGGGCGACGTGGACTATATCAATGCGCATGCGACCTCGACGCCGATCGGCGACATTTCGGAGATTCGCGCCATCAAGACGGTGTTCGGCGCGAAGGGCGAAAACGGCCGGCCGGCCATCAGTTCGACGAAGGCGCTGACAGGGCATCCGCTGTCGCTGGCGAGCATCTTGGAGGCGGGCATCTGCGCGCTGGCGATCAAGCACGGGTTTACGCCGGGCTCGGCGCACATTAAAAACCTCGAGCCGGAGGCGCTGGGTTTGAACATTCTGCGCGCGAACCTCGACCAGGGCCCGCGCGTGGTGTTGAGCAACAGCAGCGGTTTCGGTGGGGCGAACGTGGTGCTGGTGTTTCGGAAGGCGTGATTTTTCGCCCGCGATAGGTTCTTGGCGCGGGGCTGTACGCCGCTTATCTTGTACGGGCATGACCCCCCATCCGCCGACGCGGCTCCGTCTGGCGTATTTATTCACGACGTTTCCCGAGGCGTCGGAGACGTTTCTGCAGCGGGAAGTGCGGGCCATGCGGGGGTTGCCGGTGGACTTCGAATTGCATTCGCTGTGGGGCGGGGCGGCGGAGTGGGAGGGAGGGCCGGTCGCGCGTTTTCCCCTCGGCCGGTTGGCCAGTTTGGTGTGGTGGCTGCCATATTGGGCGTGGCGGCGGCCGCGGGCGGTGTTCGAGGTCTGCCAGACGCTGGCGCGGCAGGCGCCGCCGTCGCGGCTCAACGCGCTGGAAAATCTACTGGGGCTGGGATTCGCGCTGGTGGAGGCGCACCGCTTTGCGCAGCGGGAGCGCCGGCCGCACCTGTGCCACGGCGTGTGGGCGACGGCACCGGCCGCGGCGGCGTGGCTGCTCGAGCGGCTGCTGGGCATCCCGTACACGATGGGCGCGCACGCGTACGATGTTTTCCAAAACGGGGGCGACTGGCTGCTCGGGGAAAAACTGCGGCGCGCAAGACTCATCCACACGACGACAGCGGCCACGCGCGCGCGGCTGCTGGAGCGCGGGGCGGAGGCCCGGCGCATCGCACTGGTGCGCCGCGGGCTGGATGAGATTCCACCACTCCAGCCACGCCGGACACCGGGAAAAACGCTGCGCCTGCTGGCGGTGGGCCGGCTGGTGCCGAAGAAAGGATTTGAACAAATGTTGCGCATCCTGGAGCAGTTGCGGGTGCGCGGAATGGATTTTGAATGCAAGATTGTGGGTGACGGACCGCTGGCGGAGGAATTGCGGGCGCAGGTGCGCGAGCGGGCGCTGGCGGAGTGCGTCGAGCTGTCCGGTTGCCTTGACCATCGGGAAGTCGTGCGTTTGCAGCGCGAGTGGGCGGACTGCTTTCTCTTTACGGGCATCGTGGCGCCCGACGGCGACCGCGACGGGTTGCCGAACGTCATTCCCGAGGCGATGGCGGCGGGCCTGCCAGTGGTGACCAGCCCGGTGGCAGGAACCACGGAGGCGATTTCCGACGGGGTGACCGGATTTGTCGTGCCGCTCGGGGATTGGGACGGCTGGCGCGAGGCGATTTTGCGCGCGACGGCGGCTCCGGCGGAAGCGGTGCGCCGGAGGGCGCATGCCTGGGTGGCGGAAAACTTTGACGCCAGGCGCAATGCCGCGCAACTCGCGGAAGCAGTGCGGCACGCGGTGATGGGCCACCGGAGCGATGCGGCTTAGGCCGTCGCTGGATGGGCGGCGATGGGGTTGCTTAAACAAAGAGAGTTTCGGGTGCTGGGAAATAACTCTGCGTGGAAGGGCGATGGACGTGGTCAGGCGGGAGGAAAAATCGCGGCGAATGAGCGGCCGGCTGAGAGAGCCCGCTGGCCGAGGGAAACTACAGGAAAACCCGGAGGCTTCCTACAGGGTTGCCCGTTGATAACTACCGGATGAAAGCGGTCATTCAGGCGGGTTTGCCCGATGGGGGTTGGCGAGAGGGTG
>JBEKZN010000269.1:0-3520 GCA_049509815.1 Opitutales bacterium | reverse complement strand
CCAGGACGTGGCGAACATGACTCAGCTCATGAATGGCCAATCCTCCGGCAATGCGCTTTACGGTACCTCCACGGTAACGGGCACGGGCCCTTTCTCATTTACCACCACCCTAAAAGGCTATCTCGGTGGCGGCGTCACTGGCACAACCCAGACATCGAGCGGCACGATCGCTGGCGGTGTTTTAATGCTCAGCGGCAACGCTAGTAATGTCGTCTTTCAGTCCGTTACCGAGCCCGACGGTACCCCCATCGGCTTCGTCGGCAAAGGCGAGCCCACCCTCAACAACCCCAACGACGACTTCGTCATCGGCCTCAACGCCACCACCACCGCGCCCAAGAGCGTTGCCGCCTGCGCCGGCAATTACACCATGATGGTTATCAGCTACAACGCCACCGCCGTCTCCAAATCCAATGGCGCCGAAAATGACGGCGACGCTCAAATCGGCCCCGCCACCGTCACTTCCAACGGCAGCTTCTCCGCCAACCTCACCCGCTACGCCGATAGCAGCGATGACACCTTGGGTGCCTCCCAGATGGTTACCGGCACCGTCTCTTCCTCCGGCACCATGAGCAGTGTCATGGTCCAAACCGGCCAAGGAATCGAAAGCCACCCGATCAGCTTCAAGTTCGTCACCGTCAACGGCCTGGTCATCGGCTTCACCGGCAGCTTCAAGCCTGTGTCCAAAGGAGATGACGACACCGGCATCATCATCGGCATCCGCGGCTCCTACACCCCGCTCTCGGTTCCCCCCACGTCATAAATCCCGGTTTGCCTCCCATCCCGGCCTTCCAAAAGAAACCGCCCCTTGCCCGGGCGGTTTCTTTTTTGACGTCTATAGTGAACAAATATTCATTATAGGCTTGCAGCCCTCGTCCCCTTGTCATTTCCTGCCCCCAATCACCCATTTCGTTCCCGCGCTTTTAGCGCTTTAACCCCGCAACCTCATCCTCCATCTTTTTCCCACTCAAATCCCTCCCACCATGGCCGCCAAACCCTCCCCCACTGCCACCGCCACCGCCGCTGCGGAATCCGCTGCTGCCAAAAACACCGCCGAGCGCAAAACCATCGAGCTCGCCCTCTCCGCCATCAACAAACAGTTCGGCGAAGGCTCCATCATGCGCCTGGGCGACGCCACCCGCATGACCGTCTCCACCATCTCCACCGGCTCCGTCGCCATCGACCTCGCCCTCGGCATCGGCGGCCTGCCCCGCGGCCGCATCGTCGAAATCTTCGGCCCCGAATCCTCCGGCAAGACCACCCTCTGCCTCTCCGTCATCGCCGAAGCCCAGCGCCAGGGCGGCAACGCCGTCTTCATCGACGTCGAGCACGCCCTCGACCCCAAATACGCCAAAACCGTCGGCGTGGACCTCG
Organism: Opitutales bacterium; assembly: GCA_049509815.1. Lineage (GTDB taxonomy): Bacteria > Verrucomicrobiota > Verrucomicrobiia > Opitutales > JABDGR01 > CAZDAQ01. Next base: position 2,149 of record JBEKZN010000269.1, on the reverse strand, counting down.
CCAACCTCATGGTCTCCCAGCCCGAGTCCGGCGAAGACGCCCTCAACATCACCGAAACCCTCATCCGCTCCGGCGCCATCGACGTCGTCGTCCTCGACTCCGTCGCCGCCCTCGTCTCCAAGGTCGAACTCGAAGGCCAGATGGGCGACGCCACCGTCGGCCTCCAGGCCCGCATGATGAGCCAGGCCATGCGCCGCCTCACCGCCGCCATCTCCAAGACCCAGTGCGTCTGCATCTTCACCAACCAAATCCGCGAAAAAATCGGCGTCATGTACGGCAACCCCGAGACCACCCCCGGCGGCCGCGCCCTCAAATTCTTCTCCTCCTGCCGCCTCGACATCCGCCGCGTCGCCCAAATCAAGGACCCCACCGGCAAGGTCATCGGCAGCCGCACCAAGGTCAAAGTCGTCAAAAACAAGGTCGCCCCGCCCTTCACCGAATGCGAGTTCGACATCATGTTCGATGAAGGCATCTCCCGCTCCGGCTCCCTCCTCGACCTCGGCATCGAGCACAAAATCCTCGAAAAGAAAGGCGCCTGGATCGCCTACCAGGGTAACCTCATCGGCCAGGGCCGCGAAGCCGCCAAGGAGTACCTCGACCAGAACCCCAAAATCGCCGCCGAAGTCAAAAAGGCCATCCTCGAAAAAGTCCACGTCACCGGCGGCTCCGCCATCGCCGAAGGCGCCGGCACGGATGGCAAAGATGAGGCCTAGAAAATGCTGCTTCGTTAGGCGTCTATTAACGCCATGAAATGGGAAATTACCGTTCTGGAGCACGGCAAGCCTAGGTCCATCGCGCCGCAGTATTTCGACGAACCCGTCGATCGGCTGGAGTGCAGCAATCCCCGCTGCGTCAAGGGTGGCTTCAAACTGAAAAAGTTTTTTGCGGATTTTAAAAAGCTTGGCCAAAAAAATAATCTGCCTGCGGGAGAGAAAATCCCCTGCTGCGGGAAAGAGCAGTTGCAGAAGGGCAAACCCCCCAGCCGCAAATGCTCCAATTATGTGCTGGTTAAGGTCGAAGTGAAGTAGGTCGGGGTGTTTTCCCGATTTTACTTCCCTCAACTTCGCGTTCAAATTTGGCGCATGAATCCCCTCGCCAATCTCGCCTTCTGGAAAACCGCCGGCCTCCTCCTCTGCTCGAACGTCTTCATGACGTTCGCCTGGTACGCCCACCTCAAAAACCTCGCCTCCAAGCCCTGGATCGTCGCTGCCCTCGTCAGTTGGGGCATCGCCCTTTTCGAGTACCTCTTCCAGGTCCCCGCCAACCGCATCGGCAACGCCGCCGGCATCCCCCTCGGCCAGCTCAAAATCCTCCAGGAAATCATCACCCTCTCCGTCTTCGTCCCCTTCGCCATCTTCTACATGCGCCAGCCGCTCAAGCTCGACTACCTCTGGGCCGGCCTCTGCATCATCGCCGCCGCCTGGTTCATCTTCCGCAAATAGTCCGCCCGCCGCTTACTTGTTCGCTTCCTTTTCCCCGAACAACTCGTGCTGGCGCGGCTTTGCCGCCGGCGTCGGCTCCGGCGCATGCAAATGCCGCGGCGGATGCGCCACCCGCTTCGCCACCGATTCCTCGCGCTCGCGCACGATCCGCTCACAAATTCCCAGCACGTGCATCCGCAGCCATTGCGCCGTGCTGCTCTCCGGCCGGAAATCCGCCGGCCCGTAGGCATGGATGCGCCCGACCTGCAGCAGCCCGTCGTTTTGCGCGAACTCCGCCTGGCTCGCCGGGTCGTACACCGCAAACGCCTTGCCCCCGTTGCGCCGCACCACCGAGAACACGGGCACGTCGCTCGGCCCGTCCGCGATGTAGATCATGTTCTTGATCGGCACCCGGCGGTCCTCCGTGCGCACCACCGAGTTCACGTCAATCGCCGGATTCTTGTTCGAGCCCTTGTTGATCTCGAAAATGAACCGCGTCTTGATCGTGTTATCGACCATCACCCCGATCTGCGCGATCTCCCAGTCCGCCCCTTCCAGCGCCATCTCGTCCTGCCGGCTGAAGTGCGGCGGCGGCGGGTTCTCCACGAACTCGCACCCGTAGATGTCCTCCACCAGCGGCGCGATCGCGCTGCCCCGAATAATCTCCGCCAGTCCCGTGCTCACGACGTAGTGCTCCAGCGTGATCTCGTGCCGCACGAACTCCGGCC
>JBEKZN010000268.1:0-3526 GCA_049509815.1 Opitutales bacterium | reverse complement strand
TCAAGCCGCCGCCGCACCTCGTGGCGCAGCGGTATGTGATCGAGGCGCTGCGGGTGATTTTGCCGCCGACGTGCTACATCGCGATCAATTCGCTGCTGATTTCATTCGTGCTGGATTTGAACGAGAGCGTGGGTTTCCTGGGGGTGGTGGCGCTGAAATGGCTGGCGGTGGGGCGGTACCGGCCGGTGGAAAAGCCGCTGTGGAGCCGGTATGTGTGGCGCTGCGAGCTGGTGACTTCGACTTACGAAAACGTGGCGGTGCCGCTGTTCTGCGAGCATTTGCAGGGGACGCCGTTTCTCAATCTCTACCTGCGGCTGATGGGCGCGAAGATCGGCCGGGGCGCGTACATGGACACGGCGGACATCACGGAGTTCGATGTGGTGAGCGTGGGCGACCACGCGGCCTTGAACGAGGCCTGCGGGCTGCAAACGCACCTGTTTGAGGACCGCGTGATGAAGATTTCGACAGTAGATATCGGCGCGGGTTGCACGGTGGGGGCATCGGCGATCGTGCTGTACGATTCGGTGATGGAGCCGGGGGCGTCGCTGGATGACCTGTCAATGTTGATGAAGGGCGAAACGCTGCCGGCGAACACGGCGTGGCAGGGCTCGCCCGCGCGTCGGCGCAAAGCAAACAGCGCCGCGGCGAAGGCGCAGCGATTCGGGGCGCTTTCGGCGGGAATGGGAAACAACGGGCGAGCGACGGAAGTCAGCCCGCCAGCGCCCGTTCCTGGGCGCGGGTGATTTCGAGGACGCCCGCGCGGGCGAGAGCGAGGAGCGCTTCGAGTTCCTCGCCGGAAAAGGTGGCTTCCTCGCCGGCGCCCTGGATTTCGACGAAGCGGCCGGAGCCGGTGAGGACGATGTTGGCGTCCACGGAGGCATCCTTGTCCTCGAGGTAGTTCAAGTCGAGAATGGGCAGGCCGCGCCAGAGGCCGGCGCTGACGGCGGCGACGGAATCGGCGAAGGGGTCGGCGGCGAGTTTGCCGGCGGCCTGGAGCTTGCGGACGGCGAGCTTGGCGGCGACGTAGGCGCCGGAGATGGCGGCGGTGCGGGTGCCACCGTCGGCCTGGAGGACATCGCAATCGAGCCAGAGGGTGAAGCCGGGGAGTTTGTCGAGGTCCACCACGGCGCGGAGAGCGCGGCCAATGAGGCGCTGGATTTCGACGGTGCGGCCATCGAGCTTGCCGCGGGCGATGTCGCGCGGCTTGCGATCGAGAGTGGAGTAGGGGAGCAGGGAATATTCGGCGGAGAGCCAGCCGCCGGGGACTTTTTGCTGCATCATCCACGACGGGACTTTGTTCTCGAGCATGGCGGCGCAGATGACGGTGGTGTCGCCGAAGCGCGCGAGGACGGAACCGTGGGCGTGCGGGGCGATGCCAGGCGCAAAGGAGACGGGGCGCAACTGGTTGGCGGCGCGGCCATCGGGGCGGGTGGGGTCGGGCATGGGGCGAGGAGATGAGCGCGCACCGCGGCTAGCAAGACATTTCCGGGCGGAGGAAAATGGGCGCAAGAATCGGGTGGGAGAAGCGGCGGAAAAATGCGAAACTGCACACATGAACGATTACGAACGCGTGGCGCGGGTGATCCGCCACCTGGACGAGCACCACCGGGAGCAGCCGGACCTGGCGGCATTAGCGGCGGGCGCGGGGTTGAGCGCGTTTCATTTCCACCGGCTGTTTGCGAAGTGGGCGGGCGTGACGCCGAAGGATTTTTTGCAGTGCCTGACGGCCGCGCAGGTGAAGGCGGCGCTGCGGCGCGGGGAATCGGCGCTGGGCGCGGCACTGGATGCGGGATTGTCGGGACCGGGTCGGCTGCATGATTTGTGCGTGACGCTGGAGGGGGCGTCGCCGGGGGAAATCAAGGCGGGGGGCGCGGGATGGACGCTGGAGGCGGGATACGCGGAGAGTCCGTTTGGGAAATGTTTGATCGCGCAAGGGGCGCGGGGAATTTGCTTTTTGGCGTTCGTGGAAAAGGGCGGCGAAAAGGCGGCGTGGGCGGAGTTGAAGAAGGAGTGGCCGCAAGCGAAAATCAAAAGGGACGATGCGGTGGCGCGGGAATTGGCCGCAAAAATTTTCACCACTGGTTCCCAGCCACGGTCTATTTTGCGTGCCTATATTAAGGCAACACCGTTTCAGGCGCGGGTGTGGAGGGCGCTGGTGCGGGTGCCGGCGGGGGCGCTGGTGAGTTATGGCGATTTGGCGGAGGCGATCGGGCAGCCGGAGGCAGCGCGGGCGGTGGGCACGGCGGTGGGGGCGAATCCGGTGGCGTATTTGATTCCGTGCCACGGGGTTATTCGGGCGACGGGGGTGGTGGGCGATTACCGGTGGGGCGTGGAACGGAAGCGGGCGCTGGTGGGGTGGGAAGGGGCGAAAAAAGGATGAAGGATGAACGGAGCCGACAAGGGTGGATGAGTTTACCGATGGCCATTCACCGTTTTCTGCTGAAGGTGCACGGCGCTAAGGCGAGCTAGTTTTTCGCCGGTGATGGCGCGGGAGCGGGCGTGGTATGCGTGCCGGGCGGTGGGTAGTTGGCGGCGGTGTCGTCGAGGACGAGGACCCAGTCGTTGCCGGGGCCGCTGGTGGGCGGGGTGAAATCGTGGGTGTCGGTTTTGGGCATTTCGCCGATCAAGGTGGTGGTGCCGTCGCGGGGGCTGTACCAAGTGGCGCGGAGGGTCGAGCCGGAGAGCAGGCTGGTGCGGACGGTGAAGGGTTTGCCGGCGGCGGAGTAGATTAAGGCGTAGGAGCCGTCGGTGGCGCGGGTGCCTTCGATGCGCTCAGTGGTGCGGTAGGTTTCGGTGGTGATGAGGTTTTGGTCGGGGATGCGCGTGAGCATGGGGCGGGACTGGATGAGCCAGCGGAGGTACTGCATCTGCGAAGAGCCGGGGAGCTGGAGGGACTGGCGCCAGGGGAGGTTTGCGCCCCAGCCGGGCATGGGCGCGCCGCCGGGTTCCCAGAATTCGTAAACTTCGCCGTTGCCGTAGGTATGGCCGGCGGCGCCGGCGAAGACGCCGAGGTAGCCGTAGCGGCGGACGTCGGCCGCGCCGATGCGGACGGCGTTGGGGTTGCCGCGGATGAGGCGGTCGGTGATGTTTTCGTAGCCGGGTTCGCCGTCAACGACGGGCTTGGTCGGAGTTTTCAGGTAATCGGCGGCGATGATTTCGTAATTGGTGTTTTGGATGAAGTGGCCGGACTGGATGAGGTCGAAGCTGAGCCAGGGTTCGTCCTGGAACCAGAAGGAAGAGCTTTGCTTGCCGGTGGGGTGGTAGGTGATGAGGTGCGCGCCGCCGTCGCCGGCGCGGAGGCCGGCGGCCATGGCGCGGACGAGGGGCGTGTAGTCGGGGCCGTCGGGGGTGTGGCCGGCGGTATCGCCGCCGAGGATCCAGATGACGGGTTTGTCGCGGTAGCGCCAGGCGAGGTAGTGGCAGAACCATTCGGCGGTGGCGGGGTCGAGGAGGTCGGGAATGTTGTTGGCGCTGCCCTTGAGCCAGAAGGGGAGGATGGCGAGGTAAAGGCCGTGCGAGGCGGCGA
>JBEKZN010000267.1:0-3534 GCA_049509815.1 Opitutales bacterium | reverse complement strand
CGTACTTTGCTTGACCGACAAGTTCACCTGATAATCCTGCGTCGGATTTTTCGGCGCGGTCACCCGCACCGTGAACGGGATTTTCACTCCGCGCTGCGCCCAGCGCACCGCGCCGGGCTCCACGTTAATCAAGGGCTTGTCCACCATCTCCTGCAACCGCGCCACCGGTATCGCAAAATTCACCCCCGACCCCGGCACGATCGCCTCGGCCAACCCGACCACATCGCCGTCGTCATCGATGATCGGCCCGCCGGAATTGCCCGGATTCACCGCCGCGTCGATCTGCACCAGGTACAGTTCCCCATCCTTCTTGCGCAGCGAAGTTACCTTGCCGGTATTCACGCTGATGGCCGGATACGAGGTCTTCTCCACCGTCAACTCCGTGCCGAAAGGATAGCCGAATGCGGTAACTTCCTGCGTCGGAAATAGCTTGTCCGAGTCCCCCAGGCGCAGCGCCGGCACGTCCACTGGCGTGTCGGGTTGGATTACCGCCAAGTCCCGCGCGCTGTCCGCTCCCACCACATGCGCGTTCACCACCTGCTGGTCTTTCTCCCCGGGATGAATCACCAGTTGCAGCCGGCCCTCGATCGGCAGCACCACATGCGCGTCAGTCGCAAAAAAGCCCTCGTTGCTGATGCAAAACGCCGTGCCAAACCCTGGCCCGTATTCCGTATTCACCACCACCAACGCCGTCGCGCTGGTCGTTTTCTCCACGATTTCCTGCGTCAACTGCCCGGAAACCGTCGTGCCTCCCAGCAGCAGCAGAAAAAGCGCGCCTGCGCCTGATAATGGCTTCCATGAAATCATCCGCTTGCAGTTCATTTTCAGGCTAAGCCTTGAACGGGGTTTTGGGTGAGCCCACTCGTTACAGCATGTGCACCCACACCGCAACCTCACAAAAATCTGCCATGACCTGTCCACTTTCCTCTGACTTGCACTTTTTGCCTTTCGCATTTCTCTTCCATCTTCCCTTTTCCATTTTCCATCAACTCTCTGCCTTCCTCGCCTCCGGCAGCTTCAGTGCCAGCCACAACGGAATTGCCAGCGCCGCCGCCCCCGCCGCGTACGACACCGTCGCCCCCGCGTAAAAATAGATCACCGCCGAAAACAGCGGCCCGATCGCCCGCCCCAGCGCCTGCGCCGCCCGCGCCGACCCCAGGTACCGCCCCTGCGTCGTCGCATCACTATAAAGCGACACCAGCGCCGGCAGGCACACCGAGGTCAGCCCCACTCCCACCGAAAAAATCCCCATTCCCAAATAAAACCACCGCAGCCGCAGCGCGAACGCCAGCACCAGAAACCCCGCCATCCCGCACAAAATCCCCACCAGCGCCCCCTTGCGTTCGCCCACTTTCGGCACCCAGCGCCGTCCCAGCCATCCCTGCGCCACCACCAGCACCAGACCCATGAACACAAAAATCTTCACCATGTCTCCCGGCGTGTACCCGAACCGCTCCGCCGCCAAAAACGTCAGGGTGAACTCCATCCCGCTGAACGCGATTGTGTAGTACAAGTTGACCAGGTTCGTCCGTCGGATCGCCGGACGGTCCGCCTTGAAAATTACCGCCAGCCGCTCCGCCCCGGCTGGCAGCCGCTCTGCGCTCGCCTGCGCTGCCGCGCGCTTCTCCACCGGCAGCGTCTCCGGAAACCGCAGCAGCACCCAGAAGTAATTCGCCACGCTCAGCGCGAACGCTACCAGGGCGCAGCCCGAAAACGGATTCAACCCCCACATCGCCCCGCCTGGATACTTTTCCACCAGGTTCCACCCCGCAAAACTCCCGCCCAGCGCCGGCCCCAAAATAAACCCCAGCCCGAACGCTATCCCCACCAGCGCCATCCCCCGTGACCGCTTCTCCGGCGCCGTCACGTCCGCAATCGCCGCCGACCCCACCGCCACGTTCCCGCTCATGATCCCGCCCAGTCCGCGCGCCACAATCAGCATCCAGAATTGCCCCGCGAAAATCCAGAGCAGGTAGCTCAACGCCGTGCCCGCCACCGTCCCCAGCAAAACCGTGCGCCGCCCGACCCGGTCCGACAGCCGTCCCCAAAACGGCGAACAGAAAAATTGCAGCACCGAATACAACGAACCCAGCAACCCCCCGAACAACACCTCCACCGACAGCGCCGATGACCCGCCCAGCCCATGCAGCCACCGCACCGTGTCCGCCAGCCACCCCGCCTGCTCCGCCGTCGGCAGGTAAAACTTCAGCATCGCCGGAAACAGCGGGAAAATGATCGAGAACCCCACCAGGTCCAGAAACAGGGTCAGAAAGATCACCCCCGTTGGCCCGCGCGGGGCGCGCCTCGGGGCTTCGGCTTGTGCGGTTGCCATAAGCCTGCCACTGCATTAGTTCGATGGCTTTTCGACAACACAAAACCCACGCCCCGGTTCCGATGCCCGCCCGCGAAATCTCCCCGCTCGTCCTCGCCACCCGCCGTAGTCCCCTCGCGCTGCGCCAGGCCGCGCTTGCCCGCGACGCCCTCGCTGCCATCCCCTCCGCCTCGTGGCGTGCGGTCGAACTCCTCGAACTCACCACCACCGGCGACCGCCAGCGCGACTGGTCCCTCGCCGATCAGGGTGGCAAAGGTCTTTTCACCCGTGAACTGGAGGAGGCCGTCCTCGATGGCCGCGCCCACCTCGCCGTCCATAGCGCGAAGGACCTCCCCACCACCCTGCCCGACGGCCTCGTCCTCGCTGGCTTTCTCCCGCGGGCCGACGCCCGCGATGTCCTCGTCCGCCGCGCCGACGTCACTACTCCGCGCACCGTCGCCACCGGCAGCCCGCGCCGCCGCGCTCAGGCCCAGTCCTGGTGGCCCAAGGTCGAGTGGCGCGAACTGCGCGGCAATGTCGAAACCCGCCTGAAAAAAATCGCCGGTGGCGAGGCCGACGCCACCTTCCTCGCCGCCGCCGGCCTCGAACGCCTCGGCCTCACCGCTTTCGCCGGCCTCGTCTTCGAGCCGCTCCCCGTCGAAAAGATGATCCCCGCCGCCGGCCAAGGTGCCATCGCTCTCGAATCCCGCGCCGCCGACACCCCGATTTTCTCCCCCTTGCTCGACCGCGCCACCGCCACCGCTGTTTTCCTCGAGCGCGCCGTCCTGGCCGCCCTCGGCGGTGGCTGCCAGAATGCCTCCGCCGTGCACTTTACCGGCAATGTTCTGCATGTTTTCCACGAGAATCGAAAGAACGCCTTCACCCGAAAGCCCACCGGTGGCGAACACCACATTGCGGATCTTATCGCCCGAGTCCGCGCGTGGTTGGCCACCGCGTAGTTGTTTTATGAATACACCTGAACCCGAAGCTGTGCATGCCTGGCTCGCCACCTGGCAGGAGTCGGTGATCTCCGCACTGCATGCCCTCGACCCTGCCGCCGTCTTCGGCACGGACGCTTGGGAACATCCCGGCGGCGGGGGCGGCGTTTCCCGCGCCGCTTCGGGTGGCCACGTTCTCGAAAAAGCCGGGGTCAACTTCTCCGATGTCCGGGGGTCGTCCCTCCCGCCTGCCGCCACCGCCACGCGCCCCGAACTCGCCGGCCA
>JBEKZN010000266.1:0-3543 GCA_049509815.1 Opitutales bacterium | reverse complement strand
AACGCCGTCCTGCGCCGCAGCGAAACCGCCCAGGACACCCAGATCACCAAAAACGTCCGGCTCGACGAGGAATCCTTCCCCTTCTGCGGCGTCGAAATCAACCCCCAGCGCATGGAGATCGTCTTCCCCGACGGCCAGACCGAAAAAATCGGCCGCAAGGAACTCGGCATCCTCGTTTACCTCGCCTCCAACCCCAACCTCGTCCTCACCCGTCGCAGCCTCATTCACGCCGTCTGGGGCGTCCACGCCGACGTCCGCAGCCGCTCCCTCGACCAGTATATCGTCAAAATCCGCGAAGCCTTTGGCCGCCACGCCTGCGATCTCGCCGCCTTCCGCACCATCCACGGCGTCGGTTACATTTACGACGTCGCGTCACCCGCCGATTCCGCCGCCCCGCCTCCGGCCGCTCCCGCGGACGACAAGAAAAAATCCTAGCGCCCGCCGGATTCCCGGCGCACGCCTGTCCGCGCCTTCTCGCAGGAAAAATCCGGCGGCCGGCTCTTCCTCCCGTCCATGCATACCGTTCCCGCACCTTCGCCCGCCACGGACGTGCTAAACCGCTTCCACGCTGGCTGGACCACCCGCTCGCCCGCCGAAACCGAAGCCGCCGGCGTCGCCCTCGCTTCCCTCTTTCCCGCCGACCATGCCCTCGCCCTGCACGGCGGCCTCGGCGCGGGCAAGACCACCTTCGTTCGCGGACTCGCCCGCGGCTGGGACCTCGCCGGCCCGATTCTCAGCCCCACCTTCAATTATTTCTTCATCTACCGCGGCCCGCGCCAACTGGTGCACCTCGACGCCTACCGCCTCGCCCGGCCCGCCGACGCCGACAGCCTCCTCGTGGACGAATTTCTCCAGTCGCCCTGGTGCCTCGCCATCGAGTGGCCAGAAAATCTCGGCGACCGCCTGCCCCGCCCCGCCTGGCATCTCGATTTCCACGTCCCCGACGAAACCGCGCGCATCCTGACCCTTCGCCGCGTTTCTTGAATCGCGCTCAAACCTTGAGCGTGGTCAAGCCGGACAGCCCGATCACCATGCCCACCACCAGGCCATAGACCACGTGCGCCACCCAATGCGCCACCGCCACGTCAAACCCGCTTTGCTGGAACTCCTTCAGCGGATGCTCCTCCGCCACCGCAGCCACCAGCACCAGTGCCATGAGCAACCCATGCACCACCCCGATCAGGCCCCCGAAAAATATGTTCGGCACCAGCCCGGGATGCCCGATCGCCATCAGCAGCAGCGTGTAAATCAGCCCAAAAAACATCCCTGCCGCCGTGTGCACGAACGCTCCCACCAGCGTCGCCCTCTCGTAGCTCCGCGTCAGCAGGCTGCCCACCGCCACCACCATGCGCGCATTCGAAATCCCGCTCCGCGTAATCAGCCAAAGCACCAGCGTCATCACCCCCACCCCGCAGCCGCCCGCCAGGATGGACCAGCATAAATACTCCTCCACAATGGTTACCGCGCGCATGACCGAAAGTAGCTTAACCCCCGGTTTTTTGCAAGGCCCTTCAAAACAATCACCCCTTGCGGATCGCCCTTTTTCGGCCCCATCCTCAAATATGCCACATCTCCGTCGCGTCGCGCGACAGCAGGTGCTCCACCGTGCGCGACTTCAGCGCCTTTTCCAAAGCCACCGCCACGTCGCGCCACACGCCCGCCACCCGCGCCCCCGACTGCCCGGCCGGCGCCAGTTGCGCCTCCAGCATTTCCGAGTCCACCACCCGCACAATGTCATAAAGCGTGATTTGTCCCGGCGGCCGCGCCAGCGCATAGCCGCCCTGCTTGCCGCGCCGGCTCACAATCAGCCCGCCGTTGCGCAGCTCATTGAGTATTTGCACCAGATAATTCGCCGGCACCGCCTCGGCCTTCGCCAGCGCCTCGATGTGCGCCAGCCGCGGCTGGCCGTACGCGCGGGCCAACTGGCCCAGCACCCGGCAAGCGTACTCGACCTTCAGCGAAATTTTCACCCGCCCGGAACGTAGGAGGCCCGCCTGCCCGGCGCAAGGGCGAATCCTTTGCCGCCGCCAGCGCCTTCGCCCCTCCTTACCCTTCTTGCCTTTCGGCGCATTGCGCGCACACTGAAGGCGTGATGAAGTTCCTCCGCCCCGCCTTCCTGTGCTCGTGCTTCACTGTGACGGGGCTCGCCTTGCTGGCGTCGGGGCTCGCGGCCAGCGCCACCTTGGTGCCCACCCCTTCCGCGGGCGATGCGTCCAACTCCACCGCTCCAGCCACCCCCGCTCCCGTCACGGCCTACGTCATCTCACTCAACGGCCAGGTCACCGGCAACCTCGCCTCCACCTTGCACGATGCCCTCGCCGCCGTTCCCGCGGGCGCGCCGGTGATGCTCAGCTTGAGCGTGTTCGAGGGCGATCCGGCCGTGGCCGCAAACGCCTTCGCCATGCTCGCCGCGCGCCGCGCCAGCGGCCCGGTTGACGTCTATGTTCAGCAAGCGGTCGGCCCGGGCGTTCTGCTGCTCGCCGCCGCCGACCATATTTACGCGCCCGCCGACGCCATCCTCGGCCCCGGCTCACCCGCCCACACCAACGGCACCCTCCCGCTGCCCGAAGACCAGCTCGAAAAGCTCGCCGCGCCCGCGCCTTGGCGCATCGACCTCACCCGCTCCTTCTTCGAGGAAGATTTTGGCTTCATCATCGGTGATGTCGGCATCAAAAAACCCGGCTCATCCCTCGGCCTCTCCGGCGCGGAAGCCGCCCGCACATTCGGCCAGCCACCCCAGCCGCTGCTCGTGGACGCGCTCGCCCCCACCCTCGATCAAGCCCTCAAAATCTGCTTCGGCCCCCAGCCCTTCCTCGCCCAAGCTTGGACGTCCGACGGCTTTGTCCCCCGTGCAACCCTCTCCGCTGCTCTCACCCCCAGCCCCCCGCCCGCCGCTCCCAGCCCTCCCGCTCAAGCCGTGGCGTCTGCAATTTCCACTCCGACCGCAAGCGCACCTGCCGCCGCGCCCGCCCCAGCTCGCGTCTCCGTTTACGTCGTCCCCATCCAGGATGAAATTGACACGCCCCAACTCTACATTTTGCGCCGCGCCCTCAAGTCTGCCATCGAAAACCATGTGGACGCCGTCGTGCTCAACATGGACACCCCCGGCGGCTCCGTGGCCGTCACCCTCGACATGATGGACGCCCTCTCCAAATTCAAGGGCCGCACCTTCACCTATGTGAATCCCAACGCCGTTTCCGGCGGCTCCTATATCGCGGAAGCCACCAACGAAATTTACTTCGCGCCCGATGGCGTCATGGGCGCCGCCGCCGTCGTCGGCAGTTCCGGCGAGGACATCGGCGATACCATGCGGTCCAAAATCGACAGCTACCTCAACGCCCGCGTGCGCGCCGTCGCCGGCCCCAACCGCTACCGCGCCGACGTCCAGCGCGCCATGATGGACGTAAATTTCGAATTCAAGATCGGCGACCAGGTCATCAAGCCCGCCGGCGAATTGCTCTCCCTGACTGCCAACGAAGCCTGCCAAACCTACGGCGATCCACCCGAACCGCTGCTCGGCGCGGGCATCGAGCCGGACATCAA